>JAWWPK010000534.1:0-4457 GCA_033854925.1 Nocardioidaceae bacterium
CCGACATCGCGATGTACAACGCGAAGAGCCAGGGCCGCAACCGGGTGTGCCTGGCCATCGAGGACGACACCCCGGTCGTCCCGCTGCGGCCGGAGATCGTCCTCCAGCCGATCGTCGAGCTCGCGACAGGAGCACTGGTCGCGGTCGAGGCGCTGAGCCGCTTCCCGAACGACGGCCCTGCGGCGGTGTTCGAGGCTGCGCGCTTGGACGGGACGTGGGTCGAGCTGGAGGCAGCGGCGATCACCGCTGCCCTGGCGGTCCGCCCGTCCGGGCTGCTGCTCGCGGTCAACGTGAGCCTGGACGCCCTCGGCACGGGACCCGTGCGCGACGCCCTGAGCGGGGACCTGACCGGAGTGATCCTGGAGGTCACCGAGCAGACCGACATCAAGGCAACTCCCTGGCTCACCGACGAGGTCCAGGGCCTGCGCGACCGCGGCGCGGTCATCGCGGTCGACGACTGGGGCAAGGGGTTCTCGAACCTGGACCGGCTGCTGCTCCTTCGTCCGGAGATCGTGAAGATCGACATGTCGCTCGTGCACAACCTCGACCTCGACTACCACCGCGCCACTATCCAGACGGTGTGCGCGTGGGCAGACCTCGTGGGTGCCCGGATCTGCGCCGAAGGGGTCGAGACCGCGCACCAGTGGCGCGAGCTCCAGGCCATCGGGGTCCATCTGGGTCAGGGCTGGCTCTTCGGCGTGCCGATCGCGCCCGGCCTCGACCATCGGCTCCAGGCCGGGGCGCCCGTCGACGCCTGACCTGCGAGGCGTGGCCCGAAACCCGGGCGCGGCGACGGGCGACCCGTCACTAGGCTTGGGCCATGTCCGACCTCAAGATCGCCCTCGTCCACGCCGGTGCGCGTGAGGAGCGTGCGGTCACGACGGGCACCAAGGCGTGGGAGCCGTTCCGTGACGACGAGAGCGTGATCGCCGCTCGGGTCAACGGGGCGCTCAAGGACCTGTCCTACGAGCTCCAGGACGGCGACGAGCTCGAGGGCGTCGGGATCGACAGCCCCGACGGCCACGACATCCTGCGGCACTCCACCGCGCACGTGATGGCGCAGGCGGTCCAGGACCTCTACCCGGACGCCCGGCTCGGGATCGGGCCGCCGATCCGCGACGGCTTCTACTACGACTTCGACGTCGAGACCCCGTTCGTGCCCGAGGACCTCGAGAAGATCGAGACCCGGATGCGCAAGATCATCAAGGAGGGCCAGCGGTTCTCCCGACGGGTCACCACCGACGCCGACGCGCTGAGTGAGCTCAAGGACGAGCCCTACAAGGTCGAGCTGATCGGGCTGAAGGCCGCCGAGGTCTCGACCGGCTCGACCAGCGAGGCGATCGAAGGTGCCTCGGCCGAGGTGGGCGCCGGCGAGCTCACCATCTACGACAACATCCGCCGCGACGGCGAGGTCGCGTGGAGCGACCTGTGCCGCGGGCCGCACCTGCCGACCACCAAGCGGATCCCGGCGTTCAAGCTGATGCGCTCCGCGGCGGCGTACTGGCGCGGCGACGAGAAGAACAAGCAGCTCCAGCGCATCTACGGCACCGCCTGGGAGTCCAAGGAGGCGCTCGAGGAGCACCTGCACCGGCTCGAGGAGGCCGAGCGCCGCGACCACCGCAAGCTCGGTCGCGACCTCGACCTCTACTCCTTCCCAGACGAGCTCGGCTCCGGCCTGGTGGTCTTCCACCCCAAGGGCGGCGTGATCAAGCGGGAGATGGAGGACTACGTCCGGCGCCGCCACATCGAGGAGGGGTTCTCCTACGTCGGAACCCCGCACATCTCCAAGGACGGGCTGTTCCACACCTCGGGGCACCTGCCCTACTACGCGGACACCATGTATCCGCCGATGGAGCTCGAGGGCGCGAAGTACCAGCTCAAGGCGATGAGCTGCCCGATGCACAACCTGATCTTCCAGGCGCGCGGCCGCTCCTACCGCGAGCTGCCGCTGCGGCTCTTCGAGTTCGGCGGCGTCTATCGCTACGAGAAGTCCGGCGTCGTGCACGGCCTCACCCGGGTCCGCGGGATGACCCAGGACGACTCGCACTCCTACGTCACCCCCGAGCAGGCCAACGCCGAGATCAAGCACCTGCTGAACTTCTGTCTCGGCCTGTTCCGCGACTTCGGCCTCGACGACTTTTACCTGGAGATCTCCGACCGCGACGACTCCAAGCCCGACAAGTTCATCGGCACCGACGAGCAGTGGGAGGTGGCCACCCGCGTCCTCCAGGAGGCCGCCGACGAGTCCGGCCTCGAGCTGGTGCCCGACCCCGGCGGGGCGGCGTTCTACGGCCCGAAGATCTCGGTGCAGGCGCGCGACGCCATCGGCCGGACCTGGCAGCTGTCGACGATTCAATACGACTTCAACCAGCCCGAGCGGTTCGGGCTCGAATACCAAGCGGCCGACGGCACCCGCCAGCAGCCGGTGATGATCCACTCCGCCAAGTTCGGCTCGATCGAGCGGTTCCTCGGCGTACTCGTCGAGCACTACGCCGGCGCGTTCCCGCCCTGGCTGGCGCCGGTCCAGGTCCAGGGGATCCCGATCGCCGAGCGGCACGTCGATTATCTGTACGACGTCGCGCGGCAGCTGACCAAGGCCGGCATCCGCGTCGAGGTCGACGACTCCGACGACCGGATGCAGAAGAAGATCCGCAACGCCCAGCTCCAGAAGGTGCCCTTCATGATGATCGCGGGAGACGACGACCTGGCCGCCGGTGCGGTCTCGTTCCGCTACCGCGACGGGCACCAGGACAACGGCGTCTCGATCGAGGAAGCCATCGCCCGGGTCGTCGCCGCCGTGGAGTCGCGCGAGCAGGTGTGAGGGGCCCGTGGTGAACGAGCGCCCGGACTTCTTCGGCGAGCCGGTCGCGGCGTCGTACGACGACGACTCCGACGTCCGGTTCAGCGAGGAGCATCTCGAGCTCGAGTCCGGGTTCCTCGCCGAGCTTGCGGGGGAGGGCGGCCGGGCGCTGGAGCTCGCCATCGGCACCGGGCGGGTCGCCCTCCCGCTGGCGGCCCGAGGTGTCGAGGTCCACGGCATCGACCTGTCCGAGGCGATGGTGGCGCGGCTGCGCGCCAAGCCGGGCGGTGCGGAGATCCCGGTGGAGCTCGGGGACTTCACCACCGCGCTGGCCGGAGTCGGGTTGCTCGGCGAGTTCGACCTCGTCTACCTCGTCTTCAACACGATCGGGAACGTCGCCAGCCAGGACGCCCAGGTAGCGACGTTCGCCAACGCGGCCAGGCATCTCCGCCGGGGCGGCTGCTTCGTGGTCGAGGTGGAGGTGCCCGGGGTCCTGCACGCCCAGCACGACCACACCTACGCGGTCTTCAGCCACAGCCAGGACCACCACGGCATCGACGAGTACGACCCGGTCACCCAGCTGTCGTGGTCGCACCACTACACGCGCATCGAGGACGGCCACTATCGCCGCCACTCCATGCCCTGGCGCTACGTCTGGCCGGCGGAGCTGGACCTGATGGCGCGGCTCGCGGGCATGCGGCTACGCGAGCGCTGGGGCTGGTGGGACCGGACGCCGTTCACCGCGGACAGCCGGTCCCACGTGTCGGTCTGGGAGAAGCAGTGAGGCTGGTCGCGTTCACCTTGGCGGCAGTGCTGCTCGCCGGGTGCGGTGGCAACGGCTCCGCCGACGGCGCTAGCGATGACCCATCTCCTTCGCAGGCGGCAACCGCGGCGGCGCCCACCGCCCCGCCGGTAGACGCGGCGGAGCTCGAGCAGCTGAAGCAGCTCACCGAACTCGCCATCAAGGCGCAGGAGGCCGCGGCGGAGCTCAACGCCGCCGGCGGCCCGGTCCCGCCCGCGGACGGGCCGGTGCTGGGGGCCGACGTCAGCTGGCCGCAGTGCCCGCCCGGCATGGGCATCCCCTACAAGGAGTCCTCCGGCCAGCCGATGCCGAGCGCCGACGCGGAGTACGTCGTCATCGGGCTCACCAACGGGCCGGGCTTCCACGCGAACCCGTGCCTGGCCGACCAGGTCGCCTACGCCAGGGAGCACGAGCTCCTCGTCGCGGCGTACTCGGTGATCAGCTGGCCCGATGAAGCTGCACAGGCGCAGTACGGCGGCCTGCAGGAGGCCGGCCACGCGCAGGCGCAGTTCAACCTGCAGTCGATGAAGGCCGCCGGTCTCGACTCGCCGATCATCTGGCTCGACGTCGAACAGGTGCCGCACTACGAGTGGTCGACGAGCACGGACGCCAACGCCGAGGTGGTGCTCGGCGCCGCGAAGGGCTACGCGGAGGCCGGCTACCGCGTGGGCGTCTACTCCACCCCCGCCATCTGGGCCGGCATCGTCGGTGACCTCAGCCTCGGCGTCCCGGAGTGGCGGGCGGCCGGCAAGACCTCGCAGGCGGAGGCGCTGAGCCGCTGCGGCAGCGACTGGCTGATCCAGGGCGGGGTCGGCGCGCTGGCGCAGTGGGTCGAGGACGGCCGGGACCGCAACG
>JAWWPK010000535.1:0-7967 GCA_033854925.1 Nocardioidaceae bacterium
GACGTGCGGCACCGGCGCGCTCGGCGCCCGCGGGCCGGCCGCCGGACTCGATCTCCGGACTCCGGACAACCTGGCCACCCGGGTTGCGGACCCGCCGCGTGAGGTGAGGTAGCCCTCGGAGCGGAGCTGCTCGTAGCACTCCTGGACCAGGCCCCGGGAGAGGTCCAGGTCGCGCGCCAGGGTCCGGGTGGAGGGCAACCGCTCGTCGGCGGCCAGCCGCCCGCTGCGGATCGCGGTGCGCAGCTGGGCCTCCAGCTGGGCGCGCAGCGGTCGGTCTCGATCGAGCGTGACCAGCAGCTCGGGACTAGAACCGGACCACTCGGCAGACACGAAAGTGGACCTTAGCAGCGATCCAGTTCGGCCCTAGCGTCATCTGCATGACGACTTCCACGGCCCCCCTGGACACCCGGCTGGTCACCCGGCCCCTGATGCTGCGCTTCGTGTCGATCGTGGCGAGCTCGATCGGCTTCTACCTGCCGCTCGCCGCTGTCCCGATGTACGCCGCGGCGTCGGGGTCGGCGACCGCGGGCGGGCTCGCCAACGGAGTGCTGCTCGTGGCCACGGTCGCGGGTGAGCTGGCCACGCCGCGGTTCGTGGCCCGGGTCGGCTACCGCTGGGCACTCACCATCGGCCTGGTCCTCCTCGGCGCGCCGGCCCTGGTGCTGCTGGCCACGTCCTCGTTCGCCGCGGTGTTCGCGGTGAACGCGGTCCGAGGCGTCGGCTTCGCGATCACCGTGACCGCGGGTGGCGCGCTGACCGCGCAGCTGATCCCGGACGGACGGCGCGGCGAGGGGCTGGCCCTGGTCGGGCTGGTCGGCGGCGTACCGTCGCTGCTCGCGCTGCCCTTCGGTGCCTGGGCGGCCACGCACTGGGGCTTCGGGCCGGTCTTCGTGCTCACCGCGGCCGCTCCGCTGCTCGCCGTCTCGACCATTCCCTGGCTGCCCCGCCGCGACGCGACGTCCGAGGAGCACCACGGTGTCGTCAGCAGTCTCCGGCGTGGCGCGCTGATGCGGCCCGCCACCATCTTCGCAGCGTCTGCCGCGGCGGCCGGCGTCGTCGTCACCTACCTGCCGCTGGCGCTGGCCCACAACGCCGCATGGGTCGCGCCCCTCGCGCTGCTGCTCCAGCCCGCGACGGCCACGGCCGGCCGCTGGGTCGCCGGCCGGCTCGGCGACCGCGGCGGCCAGTCCCGGCTGCTGGTGCCCGGTCTCACCCTGTCGATCACCGGCGTGGCCGCGATGGCCATGATCAGCTCCGACCTTCTCGTCCTTGCCGGCGCGGCCACCTTCGGTGCGGGGTTCGGCGTCCTCCAGAACGCGTCGCTCAGCCTGATGTACGCGCGGGTGCCGGCGAGCGGCTTCAGCGCCGTCAGCGCGATCTGGAACGCCGGCTACGACCTGGGCATGGCCGTCGGCGCCGCCGGCGTCGCGCTGCTGGTGACCACGGTCGGCTTCACCCCGGCCTTCCTCGTGACCGGCTTGGCGATGGTGCCGGCGCTGCTGCTCGCGAGCCGCGAGTCGGACGGGGAACCGGACCTCACCCCGAGTGCCGAACTGGACCTGTCCGCCCTCCCGGCCGCTGCCTAGGTTCGAGCTCGACCCGGCGTGGCATCAGCAGGCTGACGACGACCAGGGCGACTGCGACGATCGCGGAGGCGACGAACGTCGTGTGGATCGCCGGCTCGAGGATCGACGGGTCGAGGTGCTCGAGGTCCTGCGTGGCGTGCCCGAGCCGGTTGCTGACGCCGGCGTTGACCAGCGCACCGAAGACGCCGATGCCGACCGCGCTCCCGACCGTGCGCGCGAACATCGTGGCTCCGGTGGTCACCCCCCGCGACTGCCACGGCACGCTCGACTGCGCGGCGATCACCGAGGGAGCCACGGCGAACCCGAACCCGAACCCCATCACGAAGCACGGGACCGCGACGTGCACCAGGCTGCTGTTGCCGTCGATGGTGAGCAGCAGGAGCGCGCCGGCCAGCCCGAAGAGCGACCCGAGCACCATCGTGGCCCGGAAGCCGATGGAGAGGTAGAGCCGGCCGGCGTTCGCCGCCGACAGCGGCCAACCCAGGGTCAGCGCGGCGACCGCGAACCCCGACAGCACCGCACCGTGGCCGAGCACCCCCTGCGCGAAGAGGGGGATGTACGACGTGAGCCCGATCAGCAGCACGCCCACGACCAGCGAGGTCAGCATCGCCGGGAGGATCACCCGGTGCCGCAGCACCCACAGCGGGAGCACCGGCTCGGCGGCGCGGGTCTCCACCAGGGCGAACGCCGCCAGCAGCGCCGCCGACGCGGCGAACAGCCCGATGCTGGTGCCCGAGGACCACGACCAGCGCACGCCGCCCTCGAGCAGGCCGAGCAGCAGGGCCACACCGCCACCGCTGAGCAGGACCGACCCGAGCACGTCGAGGCGGTGCGGAGCGCGCTCCACCCGCTCCTCGAACTTGCGGACGAACATCCAGAGGGCCGCAGCGCCGATCGGCAGGTTGACGAAGAAGATCCACCGCCACGAGACGTAGTCGGAGAAGACGCCGCCCAGGCTGGGTCCGACCACCGAGGCGAGCGCCCAGACGCTGGCCAGGTAGCCCTGCACCTTGGCCCGCTCCTCGACCGAGTAGATGTCGCCGACGATCGTCATGCCGATCGGCTGCACGGCTCCGGCACCGAGCCCCTGGAGGGCCCGGAAGACGATCAGCGAGACCATGTTCCACGCCAGGCCACACAGCAGGGAGCCGACGAGGAAGATGCCGACCCCCACCAGCATCATGGGCTTGCGGCCGTACTGGTCGGCGAGCTTGGAGTAGATCGGGACCGAGACCGCCTGGCCGAGCAGGTAGATCGAGAACAGCCACGGGAACTGGGTGAAGCCGCCGAGATCGTCGACCACCGACGGCACGGCGGTCGCCAGGATCGTGGTGTCGATCGCGACAAGCCCGATGCTCAGCATCACGGCCAGCAGGATCGGCCCACGCTCGCTGCGCAGCCCGACGTCGGCGCGGCTGATCGCAGGCGTTGCTGTCACGTACGGCGGCAACCCGGCCGGCCGGAAATCTGTTCCCCGTCCGCAGGAACCGGTCGGAGAGGGGTCAGTTGGTCTCGATGACCTTGACGGTGCGCGGCGGCGACACCGCCGAGGAGCAGGCGTCGGTCGCGGGCGCCGAGATCCGGAACCGGGACTTCTTGGTCACCTTCTCCTTCACGGAGTAGGCGCCGGCGCCGTCCGTGGTGACCGTGCCGATCTGCTTGTAGATCGCGCCCGTGGTCGAGCGCTCGACATTGAGCACCACGCCGGCCGCGCAGGCGGGGGCGTCCGGGGCCTCGACGGCGCCGTGGATGGTGACGCTCCTGCCCTTCTTGACTTCCTTCTTGTTGACCAGGGCGGTGAGGTAGCGCTGCGCCGGCACCTTCTGGTGAGCGGCGGGCGCGGCGGACCCGGCGTCTGAGGCCAGGCCCAAGGACAGGCTCAGTGAAACTGGGGCGACCAGGCCGACGGCGGCGGCGAGGACACGGAGGCGGGTGCTGGTGGTCACCCCGCGACGGTAAGCGATCCGTGCCCGATTTGTGCGGCTTCGGGGCCTTCGGCTTCGTGGTGCGGGGCGGCCGGTCGCCGTGGGAGCGGCCGATTGTGCTTTGATCGATCCAATGGAGATCTGGCCGGGGCGCGCCTACCCACTGGGCGCGACATTCGACGGGAGCGGCACCAACTTCGCGCTGTTCAGCGAGGTGGCCGAGGAGGTCCACCTCTGCCTGTTCGACGCAGGCGGTGCCGAGACGCGGGTCGAGCTGACCGAGGTCGACGCCTTCGTCTGGCACGGCTATCTGCCGAGGGTCCAGCCCGGGCAGCGTTACGGCTACCGGGTCACCGCCCCGTGGAAGCCGGAGCAGGGGTTGCGCGGCAACCCCAACAAGCTGCTGCTCGACCCCTACGCCAAGGCGACGTCGGGAGAGATCGAGTGGAACCAGAGCCTCTTCGGCTACACGTTCGGCAAGGAGGACGAGCGCAACGACGACGACTCCGCCGCGAGCATGACCAAGGGCGTGGTCATCAACCCGTTCTTCGACTGGGAGGGTGACCGGAAGCTGGACCTGCCGTACAACGAGTCGGTCATCTACGAGGCGCACGTCAAGGGGATGACCCAGCTCCACCCGGACGTCCCCAAGGAGCTGCGCGGGACCTACGCCGGCCTCGCGCACCCGGCCGTGACCGAGCACATCAAGCGGCTCGGCGTCACCGCGATCGAGCTGATGCCGGTGCACCAGTTCATCCAGGACTCCACGCTGCTCGACAAGGGGCTGCGGAACTACTGGGGCTACAACACCTTGGGCTTCTTCGCCCCGCACGCGGCGTACGCCGCCGGGTCGGGGGTGGCGGCGACCAGCCAGCTCCCGGGCCAGCAGGTCCAGGAGTTCAAGTCGATGGTGAAGACGTTCCACCGGGCCGGCATCGAGGTGATCCTCGACGTGGTCTACAACCACACCGCCGAGGGCAACCAGCTCGGGCCGACGCTGTCCATGAAGGGCATCGACAACCCGGCGTACTACCGGCTCATGGAGGACGACCCCCGCTACTACATGGACTACACGGGCACCGGGAACTCGCTGAACGTCCGCAACCCGCACCCGCTGCAGCTGATCATGGACTCGCTGCGCTACTGGGCGACCGAGATGCACGTCGACGGGTTCCGGTTCGACCTGGCCGCTGCGCTGGCGCGTGAGTTCTACGACGTCGACCGGCTGTCGACGTTCTTCGAGCTCGTGCAGCAGGACCCGGTGGTCAGCCAGGTGAAGCTCATCGCCGAGCCGTGGGACGTGGGACCGGGCGGTTACCAGGTCGGCGGCTTCCCGCCCCAGTGGACCGAGTGGAACGGCGCCTACCGCGACTCGGTGCGCGACTTCTGGCGCGGTGAGCCGAACCTCGGCGAGTTCGGCTCGCGGCTGGCCGGCTCCTCCGACCTCTACGAGCACTCCGGCCGCCGGCCGGTGGCGAGCATCAACTTCGTGACCGCGCACGACGGCTTCACGCTGCGCGACCTCGTGTCCTACAACGAGAAGCACAACGAGGCGAACGGCGAGGACAACAAGGACGGCGAGAGCTTCAACCGTTCGTCCAACCATGGCGTCGAGGGACCGACCGACGACCCGGAGATCCTGGCGCTGCGCTCCCGGGCCCAGCGCAACTTCCTGGCCACGCTGCTGCTCAGCCAGGGCGTGCCGATGCTGCTGCACGGCGACGAGCTGGGTCGCACCCAGCTCGGCAACAACAACACCTACGCCCAGGACAACGAGCTGAGCTGGGTGCACTGGGACAAGGCCGACCAGCCCCTCATCGAGTTCACGGCGGCGCTCATCGAGCTGCGCCGCGAGCACCCGACGTTCCGGCGCCGCCGCTTCTTCACCGGCCGGACGGTCCGCACCGGGCCGGCGGGTGCCGAGCGGCTCAACGACATCGTCTGGCTGCACCTCGACGGCCGGCCGATGGAGGACGCCGACTGGGCGGGCGGCACCCAGGCGATCGGCATGTACCTCAACGGCCACGGCATCGCCGGCTCCGACGCTCGCGGCGGCACCCTCACCGACGACCACTTCCTGCTCTACTTCAACGCCGACGGAGAGGCGACCATCACGCTGCCGCCGGCGGAGTACGCCGAGTCGTGGGACGTCGTCATCGACACCGGCGGCACGCCCGACGCCGTCGAGGTGCTCGCGGCCGGGGCGACGGTCCCGATGAAGGAGAGCAGTGTGCTGGTGCTGCGCGAGTACGCCGTACCGGCCACCGATCCGGACCACTCGGTCGCGGCCTCGGTGGCGGCGGCCTCGGTGGCCGCGGCCTCGGCGCGGGGCTGACGGGGTACCACACCGAGCGTGACGCGACGGACCCCGCGCAACACCTACCGGCTGCAGCTCACGCCGGACTTCGACCTGTTCGAGGCCGCGCGCCGGCTGCCCTACCTGCACGACCTGGGCGTCGACTGGGTCTACCTGTCGCCCGTCCTCGCCTCGGAGCCGGGCAGCGAGCACGGCTACGACGTCGCCGAGCACTCGCGGGAGGACCCCGAGCGCGGTGGCGCGGCCGGGCTGGAGCTGCTCGCTGCCGCCACGCACGGCCTGGACATGGGGGTGCTCGTCGACATCGTGCCGAACCACGTCGGGGTGGCGAACCCGCGGCCGGCGACCTGGTGGTGGGACGTCCTGGAGTACGGCCCCTCCTCGCGCTACGCGGCGTACTTCGACATCGACTGGGAGGCCGGCGGCGGCAAGCTGCTGCTGCCGGTGCTCGGCGACGGCGACGAGGGCGCGATCCACGTGGCGCCGGACGAGCGGGAGGTGCGCTACCACGACCTCCGGCTCCCCATGGGGCTCGCCACGAGCACCCTCGAGGAGCAGCACTACGAGCTGGTGTCGTGGCGACGGGCCGACAGCGAGCTCAACTACCGGCGCTTCTTCACGGTCACGACCCTGGCCGGCATCCGGGTCGAGGATCCCGAGGTCTTCGAGGCCACGCACCGGGAGATCGGGCGCTGGTTCGACGTGGGGCTCGTCGACGGGCTGCGCGTCGACCACCCGGACGGGCTGCGCGACCCGGGCGGCTACCTCGACCGGCTGGCCGAGCTCACCGGATCGGCGTACGTCCTGGTCGAGAAGATCCTCGAGCCCGGCGAGTCGCTGGTGGGTTCGTGGGCGACCGCCGGGACCACCGGGTACGACGTGCTGGGCCTCATCGACCGGGTGCTGACCGACCCGGCCGGAGAGCCGGTCCTCACCAACCTGTCGGGATCGGTCGACTTCGACGAGCTCGTGCACACGACCAAGCGCGCCGTCGCGGACACGTCCCTGCACGCGGAGGTGCGCCGGATCGTCCGGGAGCTGCCGACCACTGCCCCTGCCGAACCCGACGCCGTGGACGCGGTGGCCGAGCTGCTCGCCTGCTTCCCGGTCTACCGCTCCTACCTGCCGCTCGGCCTCGAGCACCTGGTCGCCGCCGTCGAGAGCGCGCGACGGCATCGGCCCGACCTCGCGACCGCACTGGACGCGCTGGTGCCGGTCCTGTCCGACCCCGCCCAGCCCGCGGCGCTGCGCTTCCAGCAGACCAGCGGGATGGTGATGGCGAAAGGGGTCGAGGACTGCGCGTTCTACCGCTACCCGCGGCTCACCTCGCTCAACGAGGTCGGTGGGGACCCGTCGGTGTTCGCGCTCTCGGTCGCCGAGTTCCATGCGGCCATGTCGGTCCGTCAGGACGAGTGGCCGGACGCGATGACCACGCTGTCGACGCACGACACCAAGCGGAGCGAGGACGTCCGGGCCCGCATCGGCGCGATCGCCGAGGCGCCCGAGCTCTGGGCCGACACGCTCACGGCACTGCTCGAGGCGGCCCCGGTGCCGGACCACGGCTTCGCGAACCTCCTCTGGCAGGCGGCGTACGGCGCCTGGCCGATCAGCCGCGAACGGCTGCACGCCTATGCCGAGAAGGCGATGCGCGAAGCAGGCGACCGCACCACATGGACCGATCCGGACGAGCAGTTCGAGAGCGCGGTGCACGCGGCGGTCGACGCGGCGTACGACGAACCCCCGGTGCGCGCCGCCCTGGCTGCCCTCGATGCCGAGCTGGCAGCCGCGGGCCGCAGCAACTCCCTGGCCGCGAAGCTGCTCTCGCTGACCGTGCCGGGCGTGCCCGACGTCTACCAGGGCAGCGAGCTCGGCGACCTGAGCCTGGTCGACCCCGACAACCGGCGCCCGGTGGACTTCGACGCGGCCGAGTCCTCGCTGGCCGACGGGTCGAACGCGAAGCAGGCGCTCACCGCCGGAGCGCTGCGGCTGCGGCGCGACCGGCCGGAGCTGTTCACGTCATACACGCCGCTGCTCGCCGAGGGCGCCGCAGCCGGCCACGTCCTGGCCTTCGACCGCGGTGGCGCGGTCACCGTCGTGACCCGGCTGCCCCTCGGGCTCGCGGTCAGGGGCGGCTGGGGC
>JAWWPK010000536.1:0-3999 GCA_033854925.1 Nocardioidaceae bacterium
TTCCTCATCCGCACCACGCTCGGGCGGTTCACTCCCGCTCAGGCCACGGCCGCCATCGTGGTGTCCTACTACTGGCACTTCGTCGACGTGGTGTGGATCGGTCTGTTCGCGACGATCTACCTCATCAAATGATCCGCGGTCTGTGAGGACTTCGCTGTGACACTGTTCCGGGGCTTCCTGAACCGCTCGGCCGGTCGCCTCTCCCGCCACCGCCGCCGCCCTGTCGCCGGGCTGCTGCTGATGATGCTGGGCCTCGCGCTGACCGGGACCCTCTACGCCGCGTTCGCGCCCTCGTCGACGGCCGACTCGGCCAGGAGCGACCAGGAGCTGGCGGACCAGGGGCGCAAGCTGTTCCTCGTCGGCTGCGCGTTCTGCCACGGCCAGAACGGCGAGGGGATCGCCACCCAGGACGGCAACCAGCTCGGCCCCGCGCTGGTGGGTGTCGGCGCCGCCGCGGTCGACTTCCAGGTGGGCACCGGGCGGATGCCCGCCGTCCAGCCGGGTGCGCAGAACCCCACCAAGCCCGTGTCCTACGACGATGGCGAGATCGCGGCCCTGGCGGCGTACGTCGCGAGCCTCGGCCCCGGCCCAGCCGTGCCAGACCCGTCCGACTACAGCCTGGCCGGCCTGTCACAGGATGAGCGCGAGGAGGCGGTCGCCCGCGGTGGCCAGATCTTCCTGACCAACTGCACCGCCTGCCACAACTTCGCCGGCAAGGGCGGCGCGATGCCTCGTGGTGGCGACGCACCCGACCTGAGCAACACCTCGCAGCGCCACATCTACGAGGCGCTGCTGACCGGTCCCGGCCAGATGGACACCTTCTCCAACGGCAACCTCTCGCCGGAGGAGAAGCGCGACGTGATCGCCTACCTCTACTCGCTGCGCGATCAGCCTCAGTACGGCGGCTTCGGCCTCGGCGGCATGGGCCCGGTGAGCGAGGGCCTCTTCGCGTGGGTCGTGGGCATCGGCACGCTGGTCGGCTTCGCGGCCTGGATCGCCGCCCACACCGCCCGTACCTCCAGAAAGAAGGAGGACGTCGCGGCATGAGCGACGACAACACCCACCTTCCCGAGCTGCCCGGAGACGATGACCACGCCTCCGACGGGCACGGCGGCGAGCTCGTCCCCGACGAGCCGATCGTCAACCCGGGGCTGCCCGAGCACGAGTGGCGGCCGACGGACGTCGATGTGAAGGCGGAGAAGCGCGCGGAGCGGCAGGTCGCGGGGCTGTTCGGCCTCTCGGCGGTCTGCGCGGTCCTGTTCGTCGTCTCCTACTTCGCCTTCCAGGTCAACGGCGGCGCAGGCGGCGAGAAGGTGCAGACGATCTTCGGTCTGGGCGCCTCCAACGTCGCCCTGGGCGCCTCGCTCGGCTTCGCGCTGCTGTTCATCGGCATCGGGCTGATCCAGTGGGCCCGCAAGCTGATGGGCGACCACGAGATCGTCGAGATGCGGCACCCCGCCCGCTCCTCCGACGAGGATCGCCTGGAGACGCTCCGGGTGCTCAACCTCGGTGCCGACGAGTCCGGCATCACCCGACGGCCGCTGATCCGCAACTCGCTGCTCGCCGCGGTCGGGATCCTCCTCGCGCCGGTCGTGGTGCTGCTGAAGGACCTCGGCAAGACCAACGCCGAGATCACCAAGGAGAAGCCGTACCCCGGGGCCGGTCTCGAGCACACCGTCTGGAACACCGGCATGCGCGTCGTACGCGACGTCGTCGGCACCCCGATCCGCCCCGGCGACCTCGAGATCGGCGACCTGCTCAACGCCGAGCCGGAGCTCATCTTCGAGGTCGGCGATGACGGCAAGCCGGTGCTCGAGGGCGTCACCCTCCAGATCGCCAAGTCGAAGGGCGCGGTCGTCCTGGTGCGGATGGACCCCAACGACAACAACCCCGGCCCCGGCCGCGAGAACTGGGCCGTCGACGGCATCCTCTGCTACTCCAAGATCTGCACCCACGTGGGGTGCCCGATCTCCCTGAACGAGCGCAAGACCCACCACCTGCTCTGCCCCTGCCACCAGTCGACGTTCGACCTGGCCAACGCAGCCAAGGTGGTCTTCGGGCCGGCCGCCCGCCCGCTGCCTCAGCTGCCGCTCATGGTGGATGACAGCGGCTATCTCGTGGCCCAGAGCGACTTCAAAGAACCCGTCGGACCCAGCTACTGGGAGCGCGACTCCCAGGCCAGCACGAGCGAGTGAGTACCTCATGAGCATCGACACCAGCAAGGTCGCCACGACGAACTCGACCGCGGCCACCGCCGCCAAGCCCAACCGGGCCGGCGCGGTCGCCGAGTGGGCCGACGACCGGCTCGGCCTGGCCACGCTGGCGAAGAAGAACCTGCGCAAGGTCTTCCCCGACCACTGGTCGTTCATGCTGGGCGAGATCGCGCTCTGGAGCTTCGTGGTCCTGCTCCTGAGCGGCGTCTTCCTCACCCTGTGGTTCAACCCGAGCATGGGCGAGACGACCTACGAAGGCAGCTACGCGCAGCTGCGCGGCATCCAGATGTCGGAGGCCTACGCGTCGGCGCTGCGGCTCTCCTTCGACGTCCGCGGTGGCCTGCTGATGCGGCAGATCCACCACTGGGCGGCGATGCTCTTCATCGGCGCCATGATGATCCACCTGCTGCGGGTCTTCTTCACCGGCGCGCACCGCAAGCCGCGCGAGCTCAACTGGGCGATCGGCGCGCTGCTGCTGCTCCTGGGCACCCTCGAGGGGTTCACCGGCTACTCGCTCCCCGACGACCTGCTCTCCGGCACCGGCATCCGCGCCGCCGACGGCTTCCTGAAGTCCCAGCCGATCGTCGGCACCTACATGTCGTTCTTCCTGTTCGGCGGCGAGTTCCCCGGCACCGACATCATCCCGCGCCTGTTCATCATCCACGTGTTGCTGATCCCGGGCCTGCTGCTCGCGCTGATCACCGCCCACATGCTGCTGCTCGTCTACCACAAGCACACCCAGTGGCCCGGCCCCGGCCGCACCGAGCAGAACGTCGTCGGCTTCCCGATGCTGCCCGTGTACGCCGCCAAGGCCGGCGGGTTCTTCTTCATCGTCTTCGGCGTCACCGCGCTGATGGGCGGCCTGCTGTCCCTCAACCCGGTGTGGAAGTTCGGGCCCTACGACCCGTCCAAGGTGACCGCGGGCTCCCAGCCCGACTGGTACATGGGCTGGCCGGACGGCGCGCTGCGGATCATGCCCAACCTCGAGACGCACATCTGGCACCACACGATCTCCTGGAACGTGCTGCTGCCGATCATCGTGCTCCCGATGCTGATGTTCACGATCCTGCTGCTGCTGCCGTTCATCGAGGCGTGGATCACCGGCGACAAGCGCGACCACCACCTGCTCCAGCGGCCGCGCGACGCCCCGACCCGCACCGCCACGATGGTGGCGCTGATGACGATGTACGGCCTCTTCTGGGCGGCCGGCGGCAACGACATCATCGCGATCCGCCTGCACCTGTCGATCAACCAGATCACGTACTTCATGCGTGGTGCGGTGTTCATCGGCCCGGTGATCGCGTTCATGATCGCCCGCCGCTGGTGCATCTCGCTGCAGCGCAAGGACCATCAGGACCTGCTGCACGGCTACGAGACCGGCATCATCATGCGCTCCCCCGAGGGCGGCTACTCCGAGCGGCACCTGCCGCTGTCGTCCGAGCGCGCCTACGTGCTCTCCGCGCGCGACCGCGACCCGGACGTGCTCGGCGAGCTGGGAGGGGGCCCGGACGCCAACGGCGTGGAGCCGCGCGGTGGCCTGCCGGCCCGGCTCGCCGGCGTACGCCATCGCCTGCGCAAGCTGATGTACGCCGACAACGTCCAGAAGCCGACCCTCGACGAGCTCGAGGAGGGCCACCACCACGCCGAGCACGAGCACGAGCTACAGGCGCCGATGGAGGGCCACGCCGCCGACGGCCACCAGTTCGACGGACACCACCTGGTCGAGGGCGAGAAGCTCCGCGCCGACGACTGACCGGTCTGCTCAACGCAAACGACCCGCCCGGAC
>JAWWPK010000537.1:0-22071 GCA_033854925.1 Nocardioidaceae bacterium
GCCCTCGCGGAGCTCCCACGATGCCCACGGCCCGGACAGGCTGCCGATCCGCGGGTCGTCGACGCGGGTCACGTCGCCGTTCGGGTCGACCACCCAGATCGTGCTCTCGCGGCGGACCAGGTTGAAGCTCGCCGAGCGGCCCGCCTGGGTGTAGGTGCCCGAGCTGATCGTCGACCCGCCCTTGTTGTCGAGGGCGACCAGCTGCCACGCGCCCGGCTGCACCGTCAGCCGCATCCCTGAGCGGGGCTGCTGGAGGCCGGAGGTGTCCAGGACCGACGTGTGCCACGCCGTGATCGCCGCCGAGCCGGAGTGGTTGGGTGCGAACAGCACGCGGGCCCCGATCGTGCGGACGTCGGTCTTCATCCACTTCTCGAGCCAGCTCACGGCGTTCGGAGCCTCGGCCGGTCCGTGGGTCATCAGCCGGTCGACGACCCCCAACGGCCAAGCCAGCCGACCGGTCTCGCGGAAGCCGGCGCCCACCGGCCAGCCGTCGCCCTTCGCGAAGTTGGTGCGCATCGTGGGCTGGATGCGGGGCGCCTCGACGACGCCGCCGTTCGGTGGCGGCGTCTGGGACGCGGGTGGCGCGGTGACCTCCGACGTGGGCGGGCTCGTGGGCGTCGATGACGGAGCCTGGGTCGGCTCGGTGTTGGGGTCGGACAGGGTCGACGCGGGACCCGCGGTCGGGTCCGTGGCCACGGTGCCGTCCGGTGCCTGGTCGCTGCCCACGTGGGAGAGGCCGATGATGACCACGCCGGCGATGAGGACGACGTTCAGCAGCATGACCGCCTTGCTCCACGTGGTCTTGTTGCGCTCGCGCGTCGCCGGGACGGGTCGCTCAGGACGTCTCCCGTCGCCGGTGGCGTCCCTCTCGCGGCCGCGGTTCGGGGCCGTCGTCGTCACCACGTCCTCCGATCTCGGTCCAGCGGTGTCTCTCCCAGGTCGTCCGGACCGAGTGCCGGAGCCCGCCAATTGTCACCGGGGGAGCCTGAATCGACAACCACAATGACCAGACCGTGGCGAAGTCGTTGCCCAGCTGAGGACTCAGCCGAGGACTCAGCCGAGGACTCAGCCGAGGAAGGTGCGGACCGCGACCGCCAGCGCTCGCGCGTATCGCGCCTGACCCTTCGCGGACGTCATGACGGCCGCGTCCCCGCTGTCGCGCATGTTCCCCGACTCCACCATCACGACCGGCACGTCGGAGAGGTTGAGGGTGCCGAGGTCCGCGCGCTCGTCCAGGCCGTCGCCGCCGGCGATGTAGTTGGCGACCGAGAACCCCTTCTTGAGCAGCGCGTCCTTGGTCACCAGGGCCAGCCGTTTCGAGGGTTTGAAGACGTCGTCGGTCCACGGTGCACGGTCGGGCGGGTAGATCACGTGGAACCCGTGCGCGCCCGACGACAGGGACCCGTCGCCGTGGATGCTGATCTTGAGGTCCGCGCCCCTCCCGTGGTCAGCCTTGTTGCCGGCCAGGCCGCGATAGTCGACGCACGGCCCCCACTTGTCCTCGCGGTTGGACGTGCGGGTGAGGATCACGGTGGCGCCCGCCTTCTCGAGCTTGGCCTTCAGCTTCGTCGTGACGTTCCAGGCGAAGGTCGCCTCCGGGTAGCCGCCGTTGGTCGCCGTACCCGTGGTGTTGCACGGCTTGGTGAAGCCGCCGGCCGGGACCAGCCGGTTGATCTCCTCGGGGAAGTTGTGGTTGCCGAGCTGGTGGCCGGCGTCGAGCACGATCACCTTCCCGGCGAGCGCACCAGCGGCGCGAGCAGCAGGACGTGACTCCCGCTGGTCGAGCCTGTCGAGACCCCCGCAACCGGGAGCGGGACCGAACCCGAGCGCGGTGACGAGGAGTGCCGACAGGAGACAGTTCACTCGTAGCCCAGGATCTCCTGGCGCTTCTCACCCCAGGCCAGCGCCGAGGCGATGGCCTCCTCGAGCGAGAGCTCGTGGTGCCAGCCGAGCAGCTCGTGCGCGCGGTCGACGTTGGCGAACGCTCCGGGCACGTCGCCGGGCCGCGACGGCGCCTCGCGGGTCGGGACCTCGCTCCCGAAGACCTTCTCGAAGGCCACGACCAGCTCGCGGACGGTCACCCCGGACCCGGTGCCGATGTTGATGACGACGCTGGGCTCGCCGGCGGCGGCGAGCACCTCGTCGAACCTCTCGATCGCCCGCACGTGGGCGCGGGCCAGGTCCCAGACGTGGATGTAGTCGCGGATGCCGGTGCCGTCGCGGGTCGGGTTGTCGGTCCCCGTGATCGTGAAGGCGTCCTTCTGGCCGCGCGCCGCCATCACGAGCTGGCCGAGCACGTGGCTGGGCTCCTTGGCGTAGATGCCCGACTCGAGGTCCGGGTCGGAGCCGATGGGATTGAAGTAGCGCAGGATGATCGCGCGCAGCTCGGTTGCGGCGGCCATGTCCTCGAGGACCTGCTCCATCATCCGCTTGGTGCGGGCGTACGGCGAGCCGGGCGCGAGCGGGTCCTGCTCGGTCACCTCGAAGTCGTCCTTGCCATGGGGGACGGCGTACAGACTGGCCGAGCTGGAGAACAGCACCCGCGGCTTCCCGAGCTGCTCGAGCTGGTCGAAGAGCTCGAGGGACTTCGCGACGTTGTCGCGGTAGTACTCGTAGGGCCGCGCGACCGACTCGGGCACCACGATCCGGGCCGCCATGTGGATGGTCGCGTCGAGGTCGGGGTGCTCCTCGACGATCCGGGAGACCAGGGCCCGGTCGGCGATGTCGCCGTCGTAGAAGACCCGGTCGCGGACGAAGGCGTGCGGCCCGGTCAGTAGCGAGTCGAGGATCACCGGGACGTGACCGGCCTGCTCGAGCGCCTTGGCCGTGATCGACCCTATGTAGCCGGCACCGCCGGTGACCAACACCTTCATGGGGCCCAGAGTATGGGGACCGTCCGCGTGCGTCAGGCGACGGTGGGCTCGAGGCCGGTGCCGACCTCAGCGACCGGCTCGGCGCGCAGGGACCGTCCGACCAGGACGGCCAGCGGGAACGGGAGCACCGTCCAGGTCGCCAGCACCAGGCCGATCGCGAGCGCAGTGGTCACCCCGAAATGATGCGCCCGGGCGGGTCAGGTCCGAGGCATCTTCGGGGAATCGGCGAGTAGGGACTTCTCCTCGCCCCGGTAGCCCTGACGTTCTCTCTGCACAGGCTGGCGGGACGGTGGTCCAGACCGGCCACCAAGCACCTGCTTGGGGGATAACCCAGCTCGCCATTACCCGTTGGTAGTCCCATGAGCGACCCCTGGCTCTGCACAGGCCTGTCGTGACCCTGCTCGCCGAGAGTCGCCTCTCCTTCGTCACCGGCGCCCCCGACCGGGCGCTGCGCTACCTGCCGCCGACGGCGTTCGTCCTCGATGTGCTCGCCGTGAGCGTGGCCGGAGCTGCGGCCATGCTGGGCCGTGACCGGCTGGCGATCTTCGACCCCTCGATCGTCCAGGTCTCGGACACCCTCGGCATCGCCGGCCCGCTGATGGTGGGCGGCTGGCTGCTGATGCTGTGGCTGGTCGGCGGCTACTCGAACGACGTCTTCGGCGCCGGCACCGACGAGTACAAGCGGGTCCTCAACGCCAGCGTGCTCGCT
This sequence comes from Nocardioidaceae bacterium, assembly GCA_033854925.1. GTDB lineage: Bacteria > Actinomycetota > Actinomycetes > Propionibacteriales > Nocardioidaceae > Nocardioides. The sequence goes on from JAWWPK010000537.1 coordinate 3,583, forward strand.
GCCGGGCTGGTCGGGGTCGGCGCCTACCTCGCCAAGTTCCAGCTCTCTCGCGGCTACTTCCTCCTGCTGTTCACGATCGGCGTCCCGACGCTGATGCTCGGCCGGTTCCTGCTCCGCCGGGCGTTGTACGCCGCCCGGACCCGTGGAGCGCTCCAGCAGCGGGTCGTCATCGCCGGCACGCCCTCGCACGTCGACGAGGTGGCGCGGGTGCTGCGCCGCGAGAGGTGGCTCGGGTACGACGTCGTGGGCGCGTTGGTCCCGACCCACTCCGGCGCGCTCGAGACCGGCGCCGGGGTTCCCGTGATCGGCACTCCCGACCAGCTCCTGCACGCGGTCGAGGTCGCCGACGCCGACGTCATCTTCATCGCCGGCGGTGCGCTCGACTCGGCCACCGCGCTGCGCCGGATCGCCTGGGATCTCGAAGAGCGCGACGTCCAGGTCATCGTGGCGCCGAGCGTCACCGACGTCTCGGCCGAGCGGGTCAGGGTGCGCCCGGTCGGAGGCCTCCCGCTCATGCACATCGACAAGCCGCGCGCGGTGCAGGCCTCGCGAACCGGCAAGCGGACCTTCGACGTCGTCGGCTCACTGGTGCTGCTCTTGCTGTTCGCGCCGCTCCTCGTCATCTCCGCCGTCTGGGTCAAGCTGCACGACCGCGGCCCGGTGCTCTTCGCGCAGGAGCGGACCGGCCGGGACGGGTCGACGTTCCGCTGCTTCAAGTTCCGCTCGATGGTGGTCGATGCGGAGCAGCGGCTGGCCGAGCTGCATGCCGTCACGGGCCACGAGGACGGACTCTTCAAGATGGAGGACGACCCCCGGATCACCCGGCCGGGTCGCTGGCTGCGCCGCTACTCCATCGACGAGCTGCCCCAGCTGGTGAACGTGCTGCGCGGCGAGATGAGCCTGGTCGGCCCGCGGCCGCCGCTTCCGACCGAGGTGGCGCGCTACGCCAAGGACACCGTCCGCCGGCTGCGGGTCCGCCCGGGCATGACCGGGCTCTGGCAGGTCTCCGGTCGCTCCGACCTCGCCTTCGACGAGGCGATCCGCCTCGACCTCTACTACGTCGACAACTGGTCGATGCTCCAGGATCTCTCGATCCTGGCCCGCACCCTCGGTGCCGTGCTCGGCTCCAAGGGCGCGTACTGAGATCTCTTCGGACACACTGAGCGGCATGCCGAGTGCCCCCAGCGCGCTGATCACGGGGGTCAGCGGGCAGGACGGCAGCTACCTCGCCGAGCGGCTGCTCGCGGACGGCGTCCACGTGCACGCGCTCTCGCTGCCGGATGACGTCCCCGTGGACGGCGTACACACCCACGTCGGTGACGTCGCGGACGTCGAGGGCACCCGCGCGCTGCTGCTCGAGGTCGCGCCCGACGAGGTCTACAACCTGGCGGCGGTCAGCTCGGTCGCGCGCTCCTGGGCCCAGCCCGAGCTGACCGCTCGCGTCAACGGCCTCGCCGCGGTCGGGCTGCTCGAGTCGGCCCGCCAGCTGCAGGAGCGCGCGGGCCGCCCGGTGCGGTTCGTGCAGGCGTCCAGCGCGGAGATCTTCGGCCTCCCCGACCGGTCCCCCCAGGACGAGGACACCCCGGTCCGCCCGGTGAACCCGTACGGCGCCGCGAAGGCCTTCGCCCACCTCATGGTCGAGGTCTACCGCCGGCAGGGCCTGCCCGCCGTGAGCCTGGTCCTCTACAACCACGAGTCGCCGCGCCGGCCCGAGCAGTTCGTGACCCGCAAGATCACCGCCGGCGTGGCCGCGATCTCCGCCGGCACCGCCTCGAAGCTCACCCTCGGCAACCTGGCCGCGGTCCGCGACTGGGGCTGGGCCCCCGACTTCGTCGACGCGATGGTGCGCGCCGCCCGCGCCGACGTGTCCCGTGACTACGTGGTGGCCACCGGCGAGAGCCACTCGGTGGAGGAGTTCGTCGCCGCGGCGTTCGGCTGCGTGGGGATCGACGACTGGTCGGCGTACGTCGAGGTCGACCCGGCGCTGTTCCGTCCGGTCGACGCTCAGGCCCTGACCGGCGACCCCACCCGGATCAGGACCGACCTCGGCTGGGCGCCGACCGTCGGCTTCGAAGAGGTCGTCCGCCGGATGGTCGAGGCCGACGCCGCCCGCCTCAGCCCGCCGGAGCCACCGACGGGACGTGCGTGACCTGGTCCCAGGTGAACACGTAGCTGTCGCCACCCGCGGGCACGGAGAGGGTGAGGTTGCTGCCGCCCGCTGCGCCGCCGGCGCCGTAGTTGACGTCCCAGGAGTCGTTGATCGCGACCTTCCACTCGTAGCTGCCGGCGGGGAGCGTGAAGGTGCCGTGCCACTTCCCGTCCGAGGTGTCGAACGCGAGGTGGGTGGCCGCGCAGTTGGGCAGCCAGTCGTCCGGGCACCCGAGCTCGGACTGCAGGCTGCCGGCCACCGTGACCGAGCCGACGGCCGGCTGGGGCGGAGCGGTGGTGACCGAGACCGGTGCGCTCGTCGCCTGTACGACGCCGTGCTCGCTCAGGATCGCGCGATAGCGGACCGAGGTGCCGAGCGGCAGGGCCGACACGTCGTCCGTGGCGGTGTACGCCGGCGCCGAGCTGTCGGTGCCGAGACTGGTCCAGGGGCCACCGGCCACGCTGCGCTGGAACGCGACGGACTGCAGGGGCCGCTCCGGGTCCACGGTCGCGGTCACGGTGACCGGGTCGATGCGGCTGACCGTGCCGCCGTCCGTGGGCGTGGAGATCGTGACCAGGGTCCGCGGCACCTTCGTGCTCCTGGCCGCCGAACCCCGGGTGTGGCCGGCGTTGTCGAGCACGGCCGCGCGGTAGGAGATGTCGCGGTCAGGGGCCAGGGAGGAGACGTCGTCGTAGACCTGGTAGGGCGCGGAGTCGTCGACGCCGATGCTCTGCCAGCTCCCGTGGCCGAGCTTCCGCTGGAAGGTCACCTCGTAGAACGAGTCGCCATGCACGTCGGCCTGGACGTGCATCCGGCCGTGTGAGGCCGTCGCCGGCTCGGGCGTCTCGAGGCTGATCTGCGGAGCCGTGTGGGACTGGGGGATGCGGTCGGTCGAGACGTACACCGCCGTGGACAGCGCCGGGAGGCTCACGGGAAGGGTGCGGTCGTTGCGCGTGGTCAGGCTGGCCGGCCCGGCGCCGTACACCTTGTGGAAGCCGCCCTTGCGGACGAACGTCGGCACGTCGGCGGAGGCGGCCGACTCGCTGTTGTTGAGCGCGACGACGTACTCCTTCTGGTGGGCGCGGTCGACCCGCGAGAACGCGAAGACGCCGGGGCCGGTCGAGGTGTAGCGGACCTGCTCGGCGCCGTTCCGCAACGCCGGGTGGACCTTGGTGACCCCGGCGAGCTGCTGGATGGTCTGGTACATCGGCGAGTCGGTGACGAAGTTGTCCTGGGCGCCGGTCCGGTCGCTGCCGATCAGGTCGTCGGCCTGGTACTCCGGCACCTGGCTGGCGAACATCGTCTGCCGGGCCAGCTGGTCGCCGCCGGCACCGGTGAAGCCCTGCTCGTCTCCGTAGTAGACGACCGGGTTGCCCCGCGAGAAGTACATGAGCTCATGGGCGAGCCGGTCGCGGGCGAGCAGCTCGGTGTCGGCGGCCCCGGGGTTGTCGGCCTGGAGGAAGTGCCCGATCCGGCCCATGTCGTGGTTGCCGAGGAAGGTGGGCAGCTCGTAGACGTTCGAGTCACGGTCGGTGTACCAGTCGTCGTTCGCGAAGAACTGGGCGAGCTGCTGGTTGCCGAGCCCGCGCGACGCGAACCCACGGGCGGCGTCCTGGAACGGGAAGTCGAGGATCGCCTGCATCCGGTCGTGGGTGGTGTAGTGCGAGGTGAAGCTCTTGGCCGCGGTGCCGCTGCCGTCGAGGGCGACCTCGCCGAACATGAAGAAGTCGGGGTTGCCGTCCGCCGCGGCGATGTCCTGCATGGTCGGCCCGAACTTCTGCCAGAACTCGTCGTTGACGTGCTTCATGGTGTCGATCCGGAAGCCGTCGATGCCGAAGTCGTCGACCCAGGTCTGGTAGATGTCGATCATCCCGTTGACCACCTGCGGCCGCTCGGTGAACAGGTCGTCGAGGCCGAAGAAGTCGCCGTACTGGCTGTCCTCGCCGGTGAAGGTGGTGTTGCCGCGGTTGTGGTACATCGTCACGTCGTTGAGCCACGCCGGGGCCTTGAGGTTGGTCTCGTTCGGTGCGAGAACCGGGTGGTAGGGGAACGACGTCGCGGGGTCGAGGGTCGGGAACGCGCCGGTGCCCGCGAAGTCCCGGTCGTCGAAGGGCTGTCCGCTCGCCGTCCGGTAGGGCGAGGCGTCCTTGGAGACGTACGCCGTCCGGTCGCCCTCGCTGTAGCCGATCACGTCCGCCGTGTGGTTGGTGATGATGTCGAAGAAGACCTTCATGCCGCGGTCGTGCGCGGCGGCGACGAGGTCGGCGAGGTCCTGGTTGGTGCCGAGGTGCGGGTCGACCTGGGTGAAGTCGGTGATCCAGTACCCGTGGTAGCCCGCCGAGGGCCCGTCCTCGAGCTGGACCGCCTTGTTCTTGAAGACCGGCGTCAGCCAGATCGCGTCGGTGCCGAGCCCCTGCACGTAGTCCAGCTGCGAGCGCAGCCCGTCGAGGTCACCACCGTTGTAGAACCCCTTCGCGGTCGGGTCGAACCCGGTGACCAGCGGGCCGCCGGTGAGGCCGCCCTGGTCGTTGGCCGGGTCGCCGTTCTCGAAGCGGTCGCCCATGACGAAGTAGAAGTCCTGGTCGGTGAGGCCCGGCCGCGGTGCGTGCCGGGCGTAGTCACCGTCCCCGGAGTGGCCGGAGTGGCCGTGGTGGCCGTGGTGCTCTGAGGCAGCGACGGGCGCCGAGACGCCGAGGACGAGGACGGCCGCCAGGGGTGCGGCGAACAGCATGCGCATGGGTTCCCTCCCGAGATGTGGACCACCAGCGTTGAGTGCACGCTAGAGCCGCCGCTCGGGCGCGGCAAGGGGTGCCGCCCTCGGACGCTGCAAGGATGTCCCGGTGCGCCGTGCCGTGGCCCCTCTGCTCGCGGTGACCGTGGCGCTGGTGCTCGCGGACTCCGCGGTGGTGACGCTCGCGCTGCCCGCCATCCTGCGGCACCTGCACACCTCCGTCGGGCAGGTCGCCTGGGTGTTGATCGCGTTCAATCTCGTGCTCGGGCTCGGCGCGGTCCCGACGGCCATGGCCATCACTCGCGCGCAGCCACGGTTCTTCAGTGCGGTCGGAATCGCGGTGTTCGCCGGCTCGTCGGCGTGGTGCTCCTTGGCCCAGTCGATCGACGTCCTGATCGCGGCTAGGTGCGTGCAGGCACTCGGAGGCGCGTTGGCGCTGGTCGGGTGCCTGGAGCTCCTGGTCGCCGAGTACGGCGAGCGGCGCGGCGTCGCGACCTGGGTCACGGCCGGCGTGGTCGGCACGGCCATCGGACCGGTCGCGGGCGGGGTGCTCACGCAGGCGTTCTCTTGGCAGGCCATCTTCGTGGTGCAGGTGCCGTTCGCCGTGCTGGCGGTGCCGGCCGCGCTCGCCGTCACCGCCGTACCAGCGCTCACCCCGGACCGGCATCGTCCGGCGGTGCGCCCCAACCTGACCCTCGCCCTGCTTGCCGCCGCCCTCACGGCGGCGTTGTTCCTGCTGGTCCTGCTCCTGGTCGAGGGCTGGCGCCGGTCGCCGGGGACCGCTGCACTGACCGTGTCCGTCGTACCGGTCGCGGCTCTCGCCGCACGGCCGCTCGCGCGCCTGCTGCGACCTCCCGCCGGGGTCGAGGTCGCGGTGGGCTGCTTCCTCATCGCCGGCGGACTGATCGGCCTCGCGATCCCGCCGTCGGCGGACCTCGCGTGGACGGTCGCGCCCCAGGCTCTGGTGGGCCTCGGGCTCGGGCTGACCATCGACCGGCTCACCTCCCAAGCCATGGAGATGCGCCTGCCGCGCGTCCAGCACGCGGGGTGGACCATCGGTGCTCGCCACGTCGGCGTGGTCGTCGGGCTGGCGATCCTCACGCCCGTGTTCACCGCGGACCTCCAGGATGCCCAGGTGCCTGCCCAGGAGGCGATCGCCTCCCTGGTGCTCGACGCTCCGCTGAAGCCCGACGACAAGATCGCGATCGCTCAGGCGCTCGGCCGCGAGCTGTCGGCGCAGCAGGGCCGGATCCCGGACCTGCACCGCGCCTTCGCGACGACGGACTTCGAACCCGAGGAGCGGCCAGCCGCGGCCCAGCTCGAGCGCGACCTCGACGCACAGCTGCAACGCGCCGCCACGCGGGCCTTCCGCGACTCGTTCCTGATCGGTGCCGGCCTCGCGCTCCTCGCCCTGCTCACCGTGATCGTGCCCCGCAGGCGGACTGCCTCATGACCGGTCTCGCTCGCCTGGTCGGCATGCCCGTGGCAGCACTCGTCATGGTGAGCGGTGTGCTCGGCGTACAGCTGGCCAACGGAGGAGGGACGTTCGAGCCACTGCGGCCGGCCGACCCGTGCGCCGCACGCACGGTCACCTCGCGGGCCGAGGGAATGGACGCCCTCACCGAGCGGCTCGTGCTGCTCGGCATCGACGCCGCCGCCTGCCGCCTGCACGTCAGTCGCGAGGCGCTGACCCTGGAGCTGGCGCAACCCGGCACCCGCACGGACGCCGAGATCGAGGCACTGCACAAGGGCCTGCTGGACGCTGTCCAGCGGATGAAGGACGACGGGACCCTTCCCCCAGCCTCAGACCTGGTCGACGAGGCACTCGACAACGCCGACCTCAACAGCTTCCTCGAGGCCGCGATCCGCGCCCTCCCCGACTCCGTGGTCAACGCGGCCCTGAAGGTCGACGACGTCCTCACCCGCACGATCAACGACCTCGACCTGCGCAGCATCCTGGCGAACCTCAACAACGAGCAGGACCTCTACCAGCAGATCAACGCCGCGGTGACCCAAGCGGTCAAGGACTCCCTCGCCGACCGGCTCCGCAACCTGCTGCCCTGACCGGCCGCCGATCAGACTTCGGTGCGCATCACCCAGCGCCACTTCGCGATCTGGCGGTCCCGGACGAACCCGAACTCGGTGAACAGCTCCTCCGGTCCGGTGTGCAGGTAGGAGCCGCGCTGGGGCTTCCGGTCTGCGGTCTGCTCGGGATACGCCTCCACGACGCCGCCGCCAGCGGCCCGGATCGCCGCCATCGCGCCCGCCACGCCAGCACGTGCGACTCCCCGCTCGCGGTGCTTGCTCCCGGTGAAGATGCAGCCGATGCGCCAGTCCGGCAGCACGACCGTTCCTTGCTCGTACTTCGCCTGGTTGTTGATGTTGGGCAGCTCGGCCGGTGACCCGTACTGACACCAGCCCACGCACGCGCTGCCGTCGTAGACCAGCATCTGGTGAACCGACCCGCGCAACGTGTGGCCCCGCTTCGCCTCCCGATTGCCCTCGCGCGTGCGCCCTTCGCCCACACCCTCGGGGTGGAAGCCCATGCACCAGCAGCCGCCCCACACGCCGTTGTTGGCCTCCACGAGCTCAGCGAAGTCGTCCCAGGTGTCTGGTGTCAGCAGCTTGGTCGTGTACGCGCTCGGTGGCAGGCCCACGACGCGATGCTAACGAGCGTTCCGGACGATCAACGTCCTGAGACCGACGTACTCCCGGCGAGGGGTCGCGCGGTGGCGGGCAATCAGATTGTGTTGGCTCATGACGCGCTACGGCTTCCACGCCAGCCATGAGCAGGTGCCTGCCCGCGAGCTGCTCGCCGACGTGCAGCGGGCCGAGCAGGCCGGGTTCGAGGTCGCGATGTGCTCGGACCACTTCTCTCCCTGGAGCCGCCGACAAGGGCACTCCGGGTTCGCATGGTCGTGGCTCGGAGCGGCGCTGGCCACGACCGATCTCACCTTCGGCTGCGTCAACGCCCCCGGCCAGCGCTACCACCCGGCGATCGTGGCGCAGGCCATCGCCACGCTCGGCTCGATGTTCCCTGGGCGGTTCTGGGTAGCGCTGGGGAGTGGCGAGGCGAGCAACGAGCACATCACCGGCGACGGCTGGCCCCGCAAGGAGGTCCGGACCCAGCGGCTGGAGGAGTGCGTCGACGTGATCCGAAGGCTGCTCGAAGGGGAGGTGGTCACCCATGACGGGCTCGTCACCGTCGACCGGGCCCGGCTGTGGGAGCTCGCGGACCCGGTCCCTCGACTGGTCGGGCCCGCAGTCTCGCTGGCGAGTGCGGCGCGGGTCGCCGCATGGAGCGACGGCATGGTGACCGTGAACCAGTCGCCCGACCGGCTGCGGCGGATGGTGGAAGCACACCGCGGTGCCGGAGGCACCGGACCGCTCGCGCTCCAGGTGCACCTCTCCTGGGCGCCGACGGAGGCGGAGGCCGAGCAGACCGCGCACGAGCAGTGGCGGAGCAACGTCTTCGGGGAGCCGATCTCCTGGGACCTGGAGACGGCGGACGCGTTCGATCTGGTGTCGGAGGACGTCACGGTGGAGAAGGTCCGCACCGTGGTCGATGTGTCCTCCGACCTCGCCTGGCACCGGGACCGGCTCGCGACGTACGCCGCGCTGGGGTTCGACGAGATCTACCTGCACCACGTCGGGCAGTCGCAGGAGGCGTTCATCGACGCCTTCGGCGAGCACGTCCTCCCCGAGCTGAAGGAGGCGTGACGTGGTGAAGGGGGTGAGCACCGGCGACCTCTGGTGGAAGAACGCCGTCATCTACTGCGTCGACGTCGAGACCTACTACGACTCCGACGGGGACGGCGTCGGCGACCTGGTGGGCATGACCCAGCGCATCGACTACCTGGCCGAGCTCGGCGTGACGTGCCTGTGGCTGATGCCCTTCTACCCGACTCCGGACCGGGACGACGGCTACGACGTCACCGACCTCTTCGGGGTGGACAGCCGGCTCGGCACGCACGGCGACCTGGTCGAGCTCCTCCGCACCGCGAACGACCGGGGCATCCGCGTGATCGCGGACCTCGTCGTCAACCACACCTCGGCGCAGCACCCGTGGTTCAAGGCGGCCCGGAGGAGCAAGGACAACCGCTACCGCGACTACTACGTCTGGCGTGCCGACAAGCCGCCGGACACCTCCGACAAGGTCGTGTTCCCCGACAAGGAGGACAGCATCTGGGAGCTCGACGAACGCACCGGTGAGTGGTACCTGCACCACTTCTACTCCCACCAGCCGGACCTCAACTTCGGCAACCCCGAGGTGCGCGACCACATCGCGAAGTCCATCGGCTTCTGGCTGGAGCTCGGGCTCTCCGGCTTCCGCGTGGACGCCGTGCCGTTCCTCATCGCCGACGTCGACACCGCCGGCGACGACGTGCCCGGCGACCCGCACGGCTACCTGAAGGAGCTGCGCTCGTTCCTCGGGCGACGCCGGGGCGACGCGATCCTGCTCGGCGAGGTCAACCTGCCGCACAAGGAGCAGCGGGCCTACTTCGGGGGCTCCGACGGCGACGAGCTGACCATGATGTTCGACTTCATCGGGATGGAGAACATGTACCTCGCGCTGGCGCGCCAGGACTCCCGGCCGCTGGCCAAGGCGCTCAAGGCCAGGCCCAAGATCCATCCCGACTGCCAGTGGGCGACGTTCGTCCGCAACCATGACGAGCTGACCCTCGACAAGCTCTCGGACGAGGAGCGCCAGGAGGTCTTCGCCGCGTTCGGGCCCGAGCCCGAGATGCAGATCTACGGCCGCGGCCTCAAGCGCCGCCTGCCGACGATGCTCGACGGCGACCCCCGTCGGATCCGCATGGTCTACAGCCTCCTCTTCAGCCTTCCAGGCACCCCGACGCTCTACTACGGCGAGGAGATCGGGATGGGCGAGGACCTGGCGGCCGAGGGCCGGATGGCGGTGCGTACCCCGATGCAGTGGTCCCCAGATGTCAACGGAGGCTTCTCGACCGCTCCCCCACGCCGTCTGATCCAGCGGCCGGTCCCGGACGGCTACGGTCCCGAAGGTGTCAACGTGAGCGACCAGAAGCGCGACCCGGACTCACTCTGGACCTTCCTGCGCACGCTGATCCAGACCTACCGCGACTGCCCCGAGCTGGGCTGGGGGGACTTCGAGGTGCTCCGGCAGCCGCGCCGGGAGATCCTGGCGCACCGCTGCACCTGGCAGGGGCAGTCGACGGTCGCCCTCCACAACCTGTCGGCCCAGCCGGTCACCACCGAGCTTGATCTGGAGACCCGGCAGCCGGTCTGGCTCGACGACCTGTTCGCCCACGAGTCCATCCAGACCGGCCGTCGTGGCACGGTGGATCTGGCGCTCGAAGGCTTTGGACACCGCTGGATGCGGGTGCGGCAAGAAGACTGAACGACGACGCCCCTCAGCGGTGGTCGAGCAGCCTCAGCAGGTAGGTGCCGTAGCCGCTCTTGACCAGCGGCTCGGCGAGCTCGCGGAGCAGCGCGTCGTCGATGAAGCCCATCCGCCAGGCCACCTCCTCCGGGCAGCCGATCTTGAGTCCCTGCCGGTGCTCGATCGCGCGCACGTAGTTGCTCGCCTCGTTGAGGTCGTCGACGGTGCCGGTGTCGAGCCAGGCGGCGCCGCGCGGCAGCACCTCGACCTGGAGCCGGCCCTCGTCGAGGTAGGTCCGGTTGAGGTCGGTGATCTCGAGCTCGCCGCGGGCCGAGGGCTTGAGTGCGTTGGCCTTCTCGACCACGTCCGAGGCGTAGAAGTACAGGCCGGGGACGGCGAAGTCGCTCTTCGGCTCGGCGGGCTTCTCCTCCAGCGAGAGCGCCTTGCCCCTCTCGTCGAACTCCACGACGCCATACGCCGTCGGGTCGGCCACCCGGTAGCCGAAGACGGCGGCGCCGTCGAGGTCGTGGAACCGGTTGAGCTGGGCGCCGAGCCGGTCCCCGTAGAAGATGTTGTCGCCCAGCACCAGACCGACGCGGTCGTCTCCCACGTGGTCGGCGCCGATGATGAACGCCTGGGCGAGGCCGTCCGGGCTGGGCTGCACGGCGTAGGTGAGGTGGACCCCGAACTGCGACCCGTCCCCAAGCAGCCGGTGGAACTGCTCAGCCTCGTGCGGGGTCGTGATCACCAGCACGTCCTGGATCCCGGCCAGCATCAGCGTCGTGAGCGGGTAGTAGATCATCGGCTTGTCGTAGACCGGCATCAGCTGCTTGCTCACCGCGAGGGTGATCGGGTGCAGCCGTGAGCCCGTGCCGCCGGCCAGGATGATTCCGCGCATGGGGCACCACCCTAGTTAGGTTGATCCACCCCCGAGAAATTAGGCTGATCGCCCGTGGCTGACCTTCTCGTGACCGGTGGTGCCGGGTTCATCGGCTCCAACTTCGTGCACCACGTCATCAACAACACCGAACTGTCGGTGACGGTGCTCGACAAGCTCACCTACGCCGCGAGCCGTGAGTCGCTGGCCGAGCTCCCCGAGGACCGGGTCGAGCTCGTCGTGGGGGATGTCGCGGACGCCCCGCTGGTCGACAAGCTGTTCAGCGACCACGCTGCGGTCGTGCACTTCGCGGCCGAGTCGCACAACGACAACTCCCTCGACGACCCGGGTCCGTTCATCCAGACCAACATCGTCGGCACCTTCACGCTCCTCGAGGCGGCCCGCACGCACGACGTCCGGCTGCACCACGTCTCCACGGACGAGGTGTACGGCGACCTCGACCTCGACGACCCGAAGCGGTTCACCGAGGACACGCCCTACAACCCCTCCTCGCCATACAGCGCCTCGAAGGCCGGCTCCGACCACCTGGTCCGCGCCTGGGTCCGCAGCTTCGGCGTCCGCGCGACGATCTCGAACTGCTCCAACAACTACGGCCCCTGGCAGCACATCGAGAAGTTCATCCCCCGCCAGATCACCAACCTCATCGACGGCGTGATGCCCAAGGTTTACGGCGACGGGCTCAACGTCCGCGACTGGATCCACGCCGACGACCACTCCTCCGCGGTCCTCGCGATCCTCGACAAGGGCCGGTTCGGCGAGACCTACCTCATCGGCGCCGACGGCGAGCGCAACAACCTCCAGGTCGTGACCGCGATCCTCGAGCACTTCGGCCGCACCAAGGACGACATCGAGTTCGTCACCGACCGCTCCGGCCACGACCGCCGCTACGCGATCGAGTCCGGCAAGCTCCGGGCCGAGCTCGGCTGGTCGCCGCGCTTCCAGAACTTCGAGGCCGGCCTCGCCGACACCATCACCTGGTACCAGGAGCACGAGGACTGGTGGCGGCCGGCCAAGCAGGCCACCGAGGCCTTCTACGCCAGCAAGGGCCAGTGATGGTGCGGACCGGGTCGAGTCCCAGCGCCGCGTCACCAGGTTTCGAGACAGGCGCTAGCGCGCCTTCCTCAACCACCGAGGCCTCATCACCGGTGGTTGAGGAGCTCGCGCTGGCGAGCGTCTCGAAACCACGCAAGCCGGGGCTGGAACCTATACATGGCTGAGCTGTCGGTCGAGCAGACGGCGATCCCGGGACTGCTGGTCGTCCGCCTCCCCCTCCACGAGGACAGCCGCGGCTGGTTCAAGGAGAACTGGCAGCGCGCGAAGATGACCGCGCTCGGGCTGCCGGACTTCGGGCCGGTCCAGCACAGCGTCGCCTTCAACGCCCGGCGCGGCGTGACCCGCGGCGTGCACACCGAGCCGTGGGACAAGTTCATCAGCGTCGCGCAGGGCCGGATCTTCGGCGCCTGGGTCGACATGCGCGAGGGCGACAGCTTCGGCCAGGTGTTCACGATCGAGGCGGACCCGTCGGTCGCGGTCTTCGTGCCCAGGGGGGTCGGCAACTCCTACCAGGTGCTCGAGGACGGTACGACGTACTCCTACCTCGTCAACGACCACTGGCGGCCCGGAGAGGCCTACCCCGCGCTCAACCTGGCCGACCCGACCATCGCGATCCCGTGGCCGATCCAGCTCGCCGATGCGGAGATCTCGGAGAAGGACGCCAGCACGCCGATGCTGGCCGACGTGACGCCGATGCCGCCGCGCAAGACGCTGATCGTGGGGAGCAAGGGCCAGCTCGGCACGGCGCTCCAGGCGGACTTCCCGGGCGCCGACCTCGTTGACCTGGACGAGCTGGACGTCACGGATGCGGCGCAGGTCGCAGCGTGGCCGTGGAACGAGTACTGCCTGGTGCTCAACGCGGCGGCGTACACCGCGGTCGACGCGGCCGAGACCCCGGACGGGCGACGTACGGCGTGGGCGGCGAACGCCGGCGCCCCGGCCACCCTCGCCCGGCTCGCGGCCGAGCACCGGTTCACATTGGTGCACTACTCGACCGAGTACGTCTTCGACGGCACCGTGGACCCGCACACCGAGGACGAACCACTCTCCCCGCTCGGCGTCTACGCGCAGACCAAGGCCGCGGGCGACGTCGCCGTCGCGACCGCGCCGCGTCACTACGTGCTGCGCACCTCGTGGGTGATCGGCTCGGGCAAGAACTTCGTGCGCACCATGCAGCAGCTCGCCGGCAACGACGTCAGCCCCAAGGTCGTCGACGACCAGGTCGGCCGGCTCACGTTCACCGACGAGCTGTCCCGGGCCACGAGGCACCTGCTCGACGTCGGCGCGCCCTACGGCACCTACAACGTGAGCAACGGCGGCGACCCGACGTCCTTCGCTGACGTCGCGCGCGCGGTCTTCGAGCTGTCCGGCCGCTCCTCGGCCGACGTGTCCTCGGTGACCACCGAGGAGTACTTCGCCGGCAAGAACCTGGCCCCGCGCCCGTTGCACAGCGTGATGGACCTGACCAAGATCCGCGCCACCGGCTACGAGCCGGAGGACGCGCGGACCGCTCTCGAGAAGTACCTCAGCGGCGGCGGGTGAGACCGGCCAGCGCAGGGCGTACGTCGACCAGGTAGACGAACGCGGCGATCGTCGAGGCCACGACCAGGATCAGGCCGAGCGGAATGAATGACAGCGCCACGCCCAGGCCCAGGATGATGCACCAGGCGGTCTTGGTGAGCTTGCCGGCCGCCTCGTAGGACGCGCTGGAGTAGAGCAGCGCGCTGCCGAACGCGAAGATCTTCACCACGAGCAGTACGAAGAAGACGATGAGCCCGGCTGTGCTCTCGAACTGGAAGACCGCAGGCATGTCACCAGACTAGTGTCCTGTCAGCGCGATGCGGGCGCTGAGTCCGTGGTCCAGGTGCGTGCATGGCTAGGCGCCGGCGCGCACGCAGACTGGGCGTCTTCGCAGCGTCGGTAACAACGCCAGGTGCGTGCCTGGGCCGCGGAATCAGTGTGCGGATCTCGCTGACAGGACGCTAGAGGAGCAGCACGAGGCCCCCGCAGGAATCCTGCGGGGGCCTCGTGGTGTGCAGCTGCGCGGACCTCAGTGGGTCACTTGGTGGTGGCCTTCTTGGCCGGCGCCTTCTTGGCGGTCTTCTTGGCCGGAGCCTTCTTGGCGGTGACCGTGGTGCCGGTGCTCTTCTTGACCGGACCCGGGTCGGCGACCGCGGCGGTCTCCTTGCGGAGGCGCTTCACGACCTTCTCGCCGCGCTTGGCGAGCTGCTCGTAGGTGCCGGTCGCGTTCTCGACGTTCTCGGTCACGAGCTTCTGGGCCTCGGTCTGGAGCGCGACGACGCGCTTCTCGATGGCGGTACGGCGAGCCTTGGCGTCCTTGGACAGCTCGTCGACGCGGCTGCTCACGACCGTGGTGGCCTGCGAGCGGAACGCCTTCGGCTGGAACTCGAAGCCCTTGACGGACTTCTGCGCCGAGGTGAACGCCTTCTGCGCGTCCTTCTGGGCGGCCTCGAAGCGCTTCTGGGCCTTCTTCTGCGCCTCGGAGACGTACTCCTTGACGGTCTCGAACGCCAGGTCAGCAGCGCCGACGCCGGCGTGCAGGCCCTTCTGGGCCTCTGCCTTGAAATCGAACTCAGTGATGTCGAACTTGGCCTTGGCCATGTCAGAACTCCTTCTCTGTGGTGGTTGCTTCGGTGGACGAGCCGGTCGTCGTGCTCTCGGCCGTCGCGCCGTTGAGCGCGAGGAACGAGGCGTAGACGTCCAGCAGCGACTGCTTCTGGCGCTCGGTCAGCCGGGTGTCGCCCAGGACGGCGAGCTCGACCGAGCCCCCGACCCCGTCGACCGGGTTGACGATCCCGGCCCGCACGTAGAGCGACTCCGCGGAGATCCGCATCGCCTTGGCGATCTGCTGCAGCACGTCGGCCGACGGCTTGCGCAGACCGCGCTCGATCTGGCTCAGGTAGGGGTTGGAGACCCCCGCCTGGTCGGCCAGCTGACGGAGCGACAGCCGCGCCAGCAGCCGCTGCTCCTTGAGGTAGTCACCGAGCGCCTCGGCAGTCTTGTTGACCTGCTCGCCGACGCGCTCACCCACCTCGCTGACTCGTCCCTTTGCCATGTCTCCATAGTGCTAACTGCAGTTAGCAAAAGCAAACTGAGAGCGTGTGCGACGAGTCACATTCAGCGTGATTGCAGGTAAATCGCGTGCGAACCGCTGCTAGCACCGGTCAGAACGCCGGGCGGATCTCCCCCACCGGCTCGCCGGCTCCCAGCACCGGCACCCGGCCGGTGTCGTCCAGCGCCGCCGCGTCCACCCCTGCCTCGGCCGGCACGCCGCCGCGGCGCAGTGCCGCCGCCATCACGACCGGTCGGGCCCTGGCCCCGCCGTCGTCGATCTTGAGCGCGAACGCGCGGCCGTCGGGCAGTGCCACGGCGTAGCAGGCCTCCGCGCCGGCCTTGCCGATCGCACCCGGGATCGCGGTGAGCAGCCTCAGCTCGTCGCGCGTCGTGCCGGACACGTACGCCGGGTTGCCACGGATCGCCTCCGCGACCCGCTGCTCGGGGCCGTCGGTCGCGACGGCCAGGGCGCGGAAGCCCCGGGCCAGGCCCGTCAGCGACGTCGACAGCAGTGGGGCGCCGCACCCGTCGACCGCGGTGACCTCGACAGGCTCGCCGGTCAGCTCGGCGAACGCCTGGGCGATCCCCTGCTGGAGCGGGTGGTCGGGTGACCGGTAGGTCGCCGTGTCCCAGCCGTTCACGACACAGGTGAGCAGCATCGCCGCGTGCTTGCCGGAGCAGTTCATCGCGATCGAGCTCGGCTCCTCGCCGGCCCGGATCGCCGCGACCTTGGCCTCGTCGTCGAGCGGGTAGTCCTTCGGCGTCTGCAGGGCGGTCACGTCGAGGGCGCCGAGCGCGAGGATCCGGCGGACGCCGTCGAGGTGGAACTGCTCGCCACTGTGCGAGGCACAGGCCAGCGCCAGCAGCTCCGGCGGCAGGTCGAGGCCGAGCCGGACCATGCCCAACGCCTGCAGGGGCTTGTTGCACGAGCGCGGCAGCACCTGGCTGGTCACGTCGCCGACCGACCAGGCCGGCTCGTCGTCGGTCCCCAGCGCAACGACCGAACCGTGGTGGTGGCCCTCCACGAAGCCGGAGCGGACCACCTCGGCGACGACCACGGGTGCTGGCACGCGCACAGGCTACAGAGGCCGGACCCCACGTCCGCGCCCTGCTGCGCGCCGCCCCACGGGCGCTCCGCGGCGTTGCCGTCGCTCGTAGATGGGCCTACAGCAACTTCGCTCCGGCGCCTTGCGGAGCATCCCGTGGATGCGACGCTCGCGACGGCCGCGGGCGCGGGGTCCGGCCTCTCCTGAGAGGATGCAGCCCGTGCCGACCCCACCCGTGCCGCAGCACTGCCCGACGCCGGTGGAGCTCGACGACCTCGAGCTGCTGACCAGCGGAGCGCTCGGCGAGGCGGTGTTCAACCAGCCCGGCAGCCTGGTCACGCTGACACTGCCGGAGCCGGTCGCGGCGCAGGCTCGGTCGGTCGGTGCGGTCGAGCTGGTCGACCCGGAGGGGCTGCCGCTGGCCCGGGTGTCGTGGCCGGGCGGCGTGGTCGACCCGCTGACCCACGCCCAGTACGGCCCGTTCCGTGACCTGATGCTCACGCCCACGGCGTACCGCGAGCGGTACGCCGGCCGCACGGTCGTCCCGGTGAGCGACCCGCTCACCACGGCCCAGGTCGAGCAGCTGGCCGGGCTCGGCCCCGTCACCCTGCTCGCCCTGATGGGGACCGGCACTCCGTGGCTCTCGCCGGTCGGGCTGGTCCGCGCGACCCGGGCCGCAGCCCGGCTGCTGCCGGACGCGGTCGTGGTCACCGTGCCGCTGGCCGCGCACGGAGACGCCGATGCGGACCACGCCCTCGGCGTGCAGGTGGTCGAGGCATTCGCGGCCGGCGACCCGGTCCATGCGCTGGGGGACGACGAGGGCGAGCTCCCGGACGCGGTGGCCGCGGTGGTCGACCGCGACCGCCCGCCGCCGGACCGGCAGGGACTGGTGGTGTTCTTCACCGGCCTCTCGGGCAGCGGCAAGTCCACACTGGCACGGGCCTTGACCGACCTGCTGCTGGAGCAGGGTCAGCGGACCGTGACCAGCCTCGACGGAGACGTCGTACGCCGGACCCTGTCCGCGGGACTGACCTTCTCCAAGGAGGACCGGCAGACCCAGATCCGGCGGATCGGCTGGGTCGCGGCCGAGATCTCTCGGCACGGCGGGGTGGCCGTGGTCAGCCCGATCGCGCCGTTCGACGACACCCGCAAGGAGGTCCGGGCGATGGTCGGCGCGGCCGGCGGTGCCTTCTTCCTGGTGCACGTCGCCACCCCGCTCGAGGAGTGCGAGCGCCGCGACCGCAAGGGCATGTACGCCAAGGCCCGGGCCGGCGAGATCCCGGAGTTCACGGGCATCTCCTCGCCCTACGAGGAGCCGCGGGACGCCGACGTCCGGGTGGACACCACCGGCCGGACGGTCGAGGACGCCCTGGGCGACGTGCTGGCCGGGCTGCGGGACGCCGGGTACATCGACGGATGAAGGTCCTGTTCGTCTGCACGGCCAACATCTGCCGCTCGCCGTCGGCCGAGGCGCTGGCCCGCGCCGAGGGCCCCGTGAACGTGTCGTTCAGAAGCGCGGGCACGCACGCCAGGGAGGGCGAGCCGATCAACCCCGACATGGTCGCGGTGCTGCCGGCCGACCTGGACACCTCCGGCTTCCGCAGCCGGCGGCTCACGACCGCGATGCTCGAGGACGCCGACCTCGTGCTGACGATGGAGGCCGCGCACCGGACCTTCGTCCTCGACGACCACCCCGCGATGTTCCGCAAGGTCTTCACGCTCGGCCAGCTCGCCAAGGCCCTGGAGCAGGCGCCGGCAGGGCTGGGCCGCGAGGCGCTGCTCGCCCACCTGGGCGCCACGCGCCGGAACGCCGATCCCGCACTCGACGTGCCGGACCCCTATCGTCGTGGGACAGAGGCTGCTTCAGGGTGCGTTGCTCGCCTTCAGGAGTTGCTGCGCGCCGTCCTGCCGCCCTTGTCCGTCTGACATACCGGAAGCCGAGAGCATGCACGACCTCCTCACCCTCACCGCGCTGTCGATCCTGGCCGCGGGGTTCTTCGTCGGCATCGTCGTCGGCCTGACCGGCATGGGCGGCGGCGCACTGATGACGCCCGCCCTGATCTTCCTCGGCGTCGGAGGTGGCGAGGCCGCGACCATCGTCACCGCCGACCTCACCGCGGCCGCGGTCTACAAGACCGGCGGGGCGCTCGTGCACCGGCGGGCCGGGTCCCCCAA
>JAWWPK010000538.1:0-2896 GCA_033854925.1 Nocardioidaceae bacterium
CACGAGGAAGGCCACTTCAGAACGGGTCGCGGTCATCGGTTCCGCGGTCGCCAGCCCGATCAGCCGGCCGTGCCGCTCGGCGACCAGGGCCAGCGTCTCCGGGTCGTCGAGCACATGGTCGACGTAGGTGTGGGCGGCGTGCCGGGCGACGCTGAAGAACCGCATCCTGATCGCCTCGTCGGAGACCTGTTCATGCAGCTCGTGCAGCGCCGGACCGTCCTCGGGCCGCAGTGCGCGGATCACCGCTATGGACCCGTCGGCCAGCAGTACGTCGGCGGCGGCCGGAACTTCGATGGCGGCGGTCACAGTCATGCCACCAGCCTCGGCCGGGCGGGCGTGGTGCGGGAGGGTCCTTGGTCCCGGGCAGCCCCGGACAACGACAAACCTCCCGGGTGCCAGTTCGGCACCCGGGAGGTCGCTGTCACTGCTCAGGCGTGCTGAGGCACGCGTGCCGGCACGATGCGCTCGGCAGTGTGCTCGGCCCGGCCTGCGTGCCAGAACCCGAGCAGGACGAGCACCAGGAGCAGGGCGGCCGCACCGAAGGAGACGAATGCAGCGATCCCAGCGATGGTGCCGATGGTGGCGAAGGCGTACCCGTAGAGCAGGAGCCCACGCAGCGTGTCACCCATGAACAGGGTCTGGCGCAGCTGGCCGAGTGCCTGACCGTCGGGGGTGGCCTTGTCGGCGTCCGAGAGCTGGATGAACTCGCCGCTGACCTCCTCGTAGGTGCGGCCGTCGCTGGCCGCGTTCATGTGCACGAGGATGTAGTGGTCGGCGAACGCCTTGGCCTCGGGGCCGGTGTCCAGCTTGCTGCCGGCGTACGGCGCCAGCGCGTCCTTGTCGGCCTTGGACATGTCCGCGGTGGCCTCAGCGGTGGGCATCGTGATGCCCTGCATGGTCAGCTGGTCGTGCACCTGGTTGCCGATGAAGGTGTTGGCCCAGACGAGCAGGCAGCCCGCCGTGACGAGGACGGCAACGAGTGCGATCCCCGTGAACGAAATCAGTTTGTCGAATGCCGAGCGCATGATGTTCTCCTGACCCGACGGAGCCTTGTGCTCCGCGATGTCTCCGACGCTAGGAGCGTCAGGAGCCGGCGATCAGAGGCGGAAGGCAGCCGTCGACCCACCGAAAGTCCCGGGGCGTTCGGGACCTTTGGGCACGAGGGCCGGGGGCAGGTCTGGCGCGCCCGAAGGGATTCGAACCCCTAACCTTCTGATCCGTAGTCAGATGCTCTATCCGTTGAGCTACGGGCGCCCGTCTAGCGGGTGCCAACTGGCCCGTCCGCAGGACTGGACGAGGATAGCCGAACGCCGCGGGGCCTCCGAATTCCTGTGCGGACCTGGCGGCTCCCTACGGTGCCTCCACGGGGCCGCAGCGGTGGTCGTCGGCAGTGTGATCCGGGCCATAGTGCTTGGACCGATCCAATATGTACGGGCTCCGGACGACGGTAGCGTCGGGACCCCCGAGGCCGCCGGGTGTCCGTCGTGGTCACGGGTCCCACAGAGTCGCCGACAACGATGCCGTGCGATCCCCGTACCGCGACGCTGCCAGAGGAAACCCGGATGACCGCCACGCAGGACGCCAGCGACACGACCTCTGCCCCGGAGACCAGCTCCGACTCCGACTCGGGCCCCGCTCCCACCACCCACCAGGGCATCCTCGACTTCGTCAACGAGGTCGCCGCGATGACCAGGCCGGCGCGGATCCACTGGTGCACCGGCTCCGACGAGGAGTGGACCGAGCTGACCGACGCCCTCGTCTCGACGGGCACCTTCACCCGGCTCAACCCCGCGATCAAGCCCAACTCCTACTACGCCGCCAGCGACCCGATCGACGTGGCTCGGGTGGAGGACCGCACCTACATCTGCTCGCTCGACGAGAAGGACTGCGGTCCCACCAACAACTGGATGGCGCCTGCCGAGATGAAGGCCATCATGCGCAAGCTGTACGACGGCTGCATGGCCGGGCGCACGATGTATGTCATCCCGTTCGTGATGGGCCACCTCGAGGCCGAGAAGCCGATGTTCGGCATCGAGATCACCGACTCCGCCTACGTCACCGCCTCGATGCGGGTGATGGCGCGCATGGGCTCCCACGTCCTCGACCGGATGACCGAGCTCGACGCCGCCGGAGAAGATGTGCGCTGGGTGCCGGCGCTCCACTCGGTCGGCCACCCGCTCGCCGAAGGCGAGGCGGACGTCTCCTGGCCGTGCAACGACACCAAGTACATCGTCCAGTTCCCCGAGGAGCGGGCGATCTGGTCCTACGGCTCCGGCTACGGCGGCAACGCGCTGCTCGGCAAGAAGTGCTACGCGCTCCGCATCGCCAGCGTGATGGCCCGCGACGAGGGCTGGCTGGCCGAGCACATGCTGATCCTCAAGCTGACCAGCCCCGAGGGCAGCACCAAGTACGTCGCGGCCGCGTTCCCGAGCGCCTGCGGCAAGACCAACCTCGCGATGCTCGAGCCGACCATCCCGGGCTGGAAGGTCGAGACCCTCGGCGACGACATCGCCTGGATGAAGATCGGCGAGGACGGCCGGCTCTGGGCGGTCAACCCCGAGTACGGCTTCTTCGGCGTCGCGCCGGGCACCAACGAGCACACCAACCCCAACGCGATGAAGACGATCAACAAGGGCAACTCGGTCTTCACCAACGTCGCCCTCACCGAGGACGGCGACATCTGGTGGGAGGGGCTCGAGAACACGCCCGCCCACGCGACGTCGTGGAAGGGCGAGCCCTGGACGCCGGACAGCGAGGAGCTGTCCAGCCACCCCAACAGCCGCTACTGCACGCCGATCAAGCAGTGCGACATCCTCGCCCCGGAGTACGACGACCCGCGCGGCGTCCCGATCGACGCGATCCTCTTCGGCGGCCGGCGCAAGACCACCGTCCCGCT
>JAWWPK010000539.1:0-9358 GCA_033854925.1 Nocardioidaceae bacterium
CTCGTAGGCCAGGAGCTTGTGGATGAGCCCGATGCCCCGGCCCTCCTGGCGCAGGTAGAGCAGGTACCCGCCCTGCGCCTCGATCCGGCCCACCGCCTCGTGCAGCTGCGGACCGCAGTCACACCGGCGGGACCCGAGCACGTCGCCGGTCAGGCACTCGCTGTGCAGCCGCACGAGGGGTACGTCGGCCGGCTGGCCCAGCACGATCGCCAGGTGTTCCAGCCCGTCGACCAGCCCGTCGAAGGTCACCACCTCGGCCACCGTGTCCACCCCGCCGAGCCGGACCGGCAGCGCCACCCGCGCCCGGACGGACGCCGCCGGAGTCACCACGACGCCCCGAACAGGTCGTCCTTGAACCGCGAGGACAGGGCGTAGCGCAGCAGCACCACGTCCCCGATCGGACGGCTCTCGACAAGCCGTGCGCGCGTGCTTCCGGACCACGGGAACCGGCCGGCGCCCACGAACCGGGTGGCGCCAGGGTGCCCGACGAAGAGCGGTGCGATCACCAGCTGCAGCTCGTCGGCCAGCCCCTCGGTGAGGAACTGCGTGTGCACCTCGCCGCCGCCCTCGACCATCAGCCGGCGTACGCCGCGTGCGTGCAGGTCCTCGCTGACCCGGCGCAGCTCGACGGGGCGACCGCCGTCGACGACCGTGGCGAGCGAGGACAGGTGCTCGGAGGCCATGTCGAGGGTGTCGCTGGCGCAGTAGACGAGCTTCGGCCCGCTGCCCACGGTGAAGAACTTCGCGTCCGCGTCGAGCTTGGCGCGGTTGGTGACGGTGACCTTGAGCGGCTGGGCCGGCAGCCCGGCGGCTCGCCGCCGACCGACCCGCTCGGGGGAGCGGACCTGGAGCCGCGGGTCGTCGTTGCGCACGGTCGCGGCACCGACCAGGATCGCGTCGCTGGCCGCCCGGACCTCGTCGACGCGGTCGAAGTCGGCGTCGTTCGACAGCATCAGTCGTTGGTCGCTGGCGTCGTCAAGGAAGCCGTCGAGCGACATGCCGCAGCTCAGCAGGGTGTAGGGCCTTTGACGCACTCTGTCGTCAGTCATGGGGCCTCCAGAGGACGAGCAGACCCGGCAGCGTGGCCACCGTTGCCAGTACCCCGAAGGTCACCGAGACGGCCAGACCCACCGCGGCCGTCGACCCGAACGCCGTGAACGCCCACGCGGCGACGCCCTCCCGCGGCCCCCAACCGGCGACGTTGAGCGGGATCGCGGCGCCCAGCAGGACCAGGGCCCCGACCGGGAGCAGCTGGAGCGGGGTCAGCGCCACACCGACCGACTCCGCGGCGACGAGGAAGATCACGAGGTGTCCGGCCACGGCCAGCGCGGACAGGACCAGGACGGCGCCACCGGCCACCACCGCGACCCCGAGCACCGCCAGGCCGACCCAGCGCCACGCACCGGGCAGCAGCACGGTCCCGACCACGGCCACCTGCACGAGCTGGCCCAGGCCGCGCTCCCACAGCACGCCGCGCCAGCCGTGCCGGACGCCGCGATCTACGTCGCCGACGACCCCGCCGGGCAGCGTCGAGTTGATCAGGATCGAGCGGTAGTAGGCGAGGTACGCCGTCCGGAGCGACACTCTCTCGCCCACCCGCGCAGACACCAATGACCAGCGGGCCGCGCAGCACCACGTCGTCCCCGCCGTCACCACCAGCGCCACCAGGACCGCCCAGGGACTGGTCGCGCGCAGCCCGTCGAGGAACGGCCCGGCCCCGACCCGCCAGACCAGGAACCCGAGCACGAGGAGACCCGCGACGACCCGCAGCACTCGACCACCGCGCATCGAGCTTGTCGAGATGTCCGCAGGGTCGGCTCTCAGCTCACCCTGCGGTGGTCTCGACAGGCTCGACCGGCGGTGCTCGGCCTGGGTGCCGACGTTCAGCGAGCTGGTCATCGCGCCGCCTCCAGCGCCGCGGCGACGTGCGCGGTGGTCTGCGACCAGGTCGGCAGCGTCAGCCGCCGCAGCCCCGCCGAACGGCGCAGCCGGCGCCGGCGTCGCGGGTCCTCGAGCCAGCGGCGCAGCGCTCCGGCCAGGGCGTCGGTGTCGTCCGGCCGCACCAGCAGCCCCGGGGTGCTGCCGTCGTCGGCGTGCCCCAGCGCTTCCGGTACGCCGCCGACAGCGCTCGCGACCACCGGCAGCCCGTGGGCCAGCGCCTCGGTGACCACCATCCCGTAGCTCTCGGCGCGGGAGGGCAGCACCACCACGTCCGCGCCGGCGTACGCCGCCCGCATCTCGTCGTGCGGGAGCGCACCGACGAACACCAGCCGGTCGGCGATCCCGGCGTCCGCGGCCGACTTGTGCAGCTCGTCGACGAAGTCCGGGTCGAGGTCCAGCGGACCGACCAGGGTGCAGCGCCACTCGAGGTCGGTGAGTGCGGCCAGGGCGCCCAGCAGCACGTCGTGGCCCTTGGCCCGCAGCACGGAGGCCACGCAGAGCATCGCGGTGCCCGCCTCCGACCCGGGCACCGGGTCGGCGACCTCGACGCCGGGGACCGCGACCTGCAGCCGGTCCGCGTCGATCCGGTAGCGCTCCAGCAGCCAGCGCCGGCTCCACCCGCTCGTGGTCACCACGACCGGCGCCGCGGCCAACAGCTCACGCTCGCCCGGGGACTCGAAGGCCATGTGCACGAGCGGCACCAGCCGCAGCCTCCCCACCTCCGCGAGCAACGGTTCCGCGGCCCAGGACGCCACCAGGCTGTCGACCAGCAGCACGGCGCCGTCCGGCACCGCGGGCAGCATGGAGGCGACGTCGGGCGCCGAGGCGACCTCGTGGGTGACGACGTCCAGGCCCAGCCCGACCAGGCCGGCCCGCACCCGGCGGTCGTAGACGTTGCCGCCGCTCGGCCGCTCGGCGAAGCCGGTCGGCACCAACAGGTTGACCGTCATAGCGGTCTCTCGTAGCTGGCCCAGGCCACGTGCGACTCGTGCAGCGTGACGACCAGCCCACTCAGCTGGTCCTCGTCGGCGAACCGCTCCGCGAGCCGGTCAGCCATCCACTTGGCCAGCGCCTCGGTCGAGGTGTTGCCGCCCTTGAACGCGTCCTCGTCGTCGAGGTTCCGGTAGTTCAGCGCGGCCAGCACGCTCTTCAGCTCCTCGGCCGCCCGGCCGATGTCGACGAGGATCCCGTCCGGCCCGAGGTCGGGGCCACGGAAGGTAGCGTCCACGACGTACGTCGCGCCGTGCAGTCGCTGGGCGGGCCCGAAGACCTCGCCCTCGAAGCTGTGGGCGATCATCACGTGGTCGCGGACGGTGACGCCGAACATCAGGGCTCCCGGTCGGTGGCGGAGGTGGGGTAGGTGATCGTGTGGCAGAGGGCGGCCCGTCGGCCGGTGCTCAGGTCGGCCATCAGCTCGGGCAGCTCCGCGAAGGCCGAGGCGCCGGTGAACAGGGCGTCGTACGCCGGGTCGCGGAGCAGGTCCAGGGCCAGCGCAAGCCGCTCGCCCCGGGTCCGGCGGTGACGGCGGGAGAGGGCCACCTCGCCGACCTGGCTGGCACGCAGCCGCAACCGCCCCGAGTGGAAGGCACCGCCGAGGTCCAGCCGGACCGGGGTGTCGCCGTACCAGCTGAGGTCCACCACCTCACCGTCCGGTGCCAGCAGCTCCAGCGAGCGCCGCAGCCCGGCCTCGGTGGCGCTCGCGTGCACGACGAGGTCGCGTCCGCCCTTCGCCTCGGAGGGATGGGCGAACGCGACGCCCAGGGAGTCGGCCACCTCGGCCCGGGTGGGGTCGACGTCGACCAGGGTGACCTCGGCGCCGGGGATCGCCACCAGCAGCCGCGCCACGCAGCAGCCGACCATCCCGGCGCCGACCACGGTGACCCGGTCGCCGACCATCGGCGCGGCGTCCCAGAGCGCGTTGACCGCGGTCTCGACGGTCCCCGCGAGCACCGCCCGGTCGGCGGGGACGTCGGCCGGTACGACGGTGACGTCCGCGGCCGGGACGACGTAGGCGGTCTGGTGGGGGTGCAGGCAGAAGACGGTCTTGCCGAGCAGGGCCGGAGGGCCGGCCTCGACCACGCCGACGTTGAGGTAGCCGTACTTCACGGGGCCGGGGAAGTCACCGTCCTGGTGCGGCGCCCGCATGCGTTCGTGCTGGTCGGGCGGGACCGCGCCGCGGAAGACCAGCGTCTCGGTCCCGCGGCTCACGCCGGAGCGGAGCGTCCGGACCCGGACCTGCCCGGGGCCGGGCTCGGCGACGGTGACAGGGCGGATCTCGCCGCGTCCGGGGCTCACCCAGAAGGCCAGCTCCTGCACCGTGTCCACCCCCTAGTCCCGGGCTCGTCTCGTGCCGGGGCGTGAACCCGAGCACCGTTCCGTCCGTGTCTCTCTCGTACCCACAGACACGGAGGCACGGTGCTTCAGGTTCAGACCAGGCGCGTGAATCCGGCCACCCTCGTCACCGGCGTCAGGTTCGTCCTCACGGCGGCGGTGGGAGTGGTCGCCCTCGCGGGCGGTCCACGCTGGCTGGTCGGCGTGCTGGTCACGGTCGCCCTGCTGAGCGACCTCGTCGACGGCCGGCTGGCGCGCGCCACCGGGACGACGTCAAGGCTGGGTGCCCGCCTCGACCAGGAGGCCGACGCGCTGCTGATCCTGGTGCTGAGCGTGGTCGTCGCCGTCGACCTCGGCTGGTGGGTGGTCGGGATCGGGTTGGCGCGCTACCTCTTCGGGGCCCTGTTCACGCTGGTCGGGCCGCTGCGGTCGCCCCCGGCCCGGCCACGGTTCTGGTGCAAGGTGGTCGCGGTCCTGGTGGCGATCGTGCTCGCGGCCGCGGCCGTGCTCCCGCTGCCGGACCTGGTGGCGACCGCAGCGGTCGCGGCCGTGGGGGTGCTGCTCGCCGAGTCGTTCCTGCATGAGGCGGTCGACCGCTGGCGGGCGCCGGGGGCTCCCCTGGTGGTGCCCTACAGCACCGTGCTCGCGTTCGTCGTGGTCTGGCTGGCGCTCGTGGCCCCCACCGACCGCGACCACCTGACGGTGGCCGCGGTGCTGCGGCTCCCGCTGGAGGTGCTGGTCGTCGTCGCCCTCTCGCTGGTGGCGTGGCGACGGCTGCGGGCCGGCCTCGCGGCTGGGTTCGGGCTGCTGCTGGCGCTGCTCCTGCTGGTCAAGGTGCTGGACCTGTCGTTCAACGCCGTCTTCGACCGCAACTTCGACCCGGTGGGGGACTGGAGCTACCTCGGTCCCGGTGTCGGCGTGCTCGGTGACTCGATCGGCGCCGGCTGGGCGAGGGTGGTCGCGGTGCTGGGCGGGCTGGCCACACTGGCGGTCCTGGTCAGCGTGCCGCTCGCGATGCTGCGCCTGGTGAAGGTGGCGGCCGGGCACCGCCGGTTCTCGCTCGCGGCGGCCACGGCGCTCGTCACCGCGTCGGCGCTCTGCCTCGCCACCGGGGTGCCGGGCGTGTCCACTAGTGCCGCGAACCTGACGGTCGACGAGGTGCAGCTGGTGCGGGCCGACCTCGCCGACTCCCAGGCGTTCGCCGGAGAGATCAAGACCGACGCGTACGCCGGCTCCGACCCGGCCCAGCTGCTGGCCGGTCTGCAGGGCAAGGACGTGCTGGTGGTCTTCGTCGAGAGCTACGGGCGGGTCGCCGTCCAGGACACGTCGTACTCCGCGGGGATCGACCAGGTGCTCGACCAAGGCACGCAACAGCTCGACGCGGCCGGCTACCACTCCCAGAGTGCGTTCCTCACCTCACCGACGTTCGGCGCCGGCAGCTGGCTCGCCCACTCCAGCCTTGAGTCCGGCCTCTGGGTCGACAGCGAGCGCCGCTACCGGCAGCTCCTCGGTGCGGACCGGATGACGCTCACCAGCCTGTTCGGCGAGGCCGGCTGGCGGACCGTCTTCGACGTCCCGGCCGACACCGAGGACTGGTCGCAGGGCAAGGACTTCTACAAGTTCCAGCAGTACTACGACTCCCGCAACGTCGGCTACGCAGGGCCGAAGTTCGGCTACGCCTCGATGCCCGACCAGTACACCCTCGACGACTTCCGCCGCCGCGAGCTCACGCCGACAAACCGGCCGCCGGTGATGGCCGAGCTGGACCTGGTCTCGAGCCACCACCCGTGGGCACCGCTGCCGCACCTGGTTCCGTGGGACCAGGTCGGCGACGGCTCGGTCTTCGACGGGATGCCCGAGCAGGGCCACTCGTCTCAGGAGGTGTTCAGCGACCCGGACAAGGTCAAGGAGGCGTACGGCCAGTCGATCGAGTACACGTGGCAGGCGCTCACGTCGTTCCTCACGACGTACAACGACCCGAACCTGGTCGTCATCGCCCTCGGTGACCACCAGCCGCACACCTACGTGAGCGGCGAGCACGTCGGCCACGACGTACCGATCAGCGTGATCGCCCAGGACCCCGCGGTCATGCAGCGGATCGCCGGCTGGGGCTGGCAGGACGGCCTGCGCCCCTCGCCGGACGCTCCGGTCTCGCGGATGGACACCTTCCGAGACCGGTTCCTCGCTGCCTTCAGCAACTGACGGGGTTTCGAGGCGCTCGCCAGCGCGAGCTCCTCAACCACCGCTGGCGATGCCGGTGGCTGAGGAGGGCGCTCTGCGCCCGTCTCGAAGCCTCGCAACCCGAGGCTGGGACTCGACCACCGCTCATCGAGCCTGTCGAGATGCCCGCAGGGCGGCTCCCAGCCTTCGCGGCGGTGGTCTCGACAGGCTCGACCGGCGGTGAGCCGGTTCCAGCGCGGGCTGCAGTGGTTTCGAGACGCTCGCTGGCGCGAGCCCCTCAACCAGTGCCGGTCAGCTGAGCTCGAGGACGGTGTCACCGGCGGCGGTGCGGACCTCGATGTCGGTGATGTCGGCGACGTCGGCGGCCGTGGCCGCGGAGAGGTGCATCTCCTTGCCGGGGAGCGCCTTCCACGAGGCGACCTGCTCGACGACGCCATCGGCGGTGTGGACGTACATCGTGTACGTCGACCAGTTCGGGTCCTGGTAGGCGCTGCTGTCGTCGGCGTAGGAGCAGGTGAGGTCGAGCCGGGTGCCCCAGCCGACCTTGGTCAGCGAGATCCAGCCGGAGATCGGCTCGTTGCCGATCGGCTTCATGATCTGGGCCGCGGCGGTGGTCGGACCGGCGGAGGGTGCCGCCGACGGCGGCGAGTCGTCGTGGCCCAGCGTGGCCACGCCGACCGCACCGATGGCCCCGACCGCGGCCGCGGCGACCAGGCCGCTGGTGATCCACGTCCGGCGACGCTGGGTGCGGCGGGCCCGGCGCACGAGCGCGGGCAGCAACGTGTCGGGGACCGGCACCGGCAGCGTCTCGGGGTCGAGGATCTCGACCGGCACCCGGGCCAGCAGGCCGGGCAGCCCGGCCAGCTCGCGCACCGACTGCGCGCACTCGGGGCAGCCGGGCAGGTGCCGCTCGAAGGCGACCCGGTCCTCGGGGGAGAGGGCGCCGAGGACGTAGGCGCCGTCCTCGTGCTCGTGCTGACAGGGGGTCATGCGGCACCCACCCCCATCTCCTCGAGGGCGAGCCGTAGGGCGCGCAGTGCGTAGTGGGTCCGGCTCTTCACGGTGCCCTCGGGAACGCCGAGGCGGCGCGAGGCCTCGGCCACCGAGCGGCCCCGGTAGTAGCACTCCAGCAGCACCGCGCGGTGCTCGGTGGACAGCTGGGTGATCGCCTCGGCCACGACCCAGGACTGAAGCAGCGTGTCGGTCTGGTCCACCGGGTCGCCGGGCTCGGGGAGCTGGTCGGTCGGGCGCTCGTTCTGGAAGCGCTTGCTCCGCCACTCGTCGATGACGATGTTGCGAGCCACGGTGAACAGCCACGACCGCACCGAGCCTCGGGCCTCGTCGAGCTTGTCGTAGTGCTGCCAGGCGCGCAGCAGCGTCTCCTGGGCGACGTCCTCGGCGCGCACCGGGTCGCTGGTGAGGTGCAGGCAGAATCCCCACAGGGCAGCCGCGTGCTCGGCATGCAGCTGCTGCATCAGTGCTGTCGGGTTCTCGGCCATGACTTCTGGGACATACCTCCACTCGACGTACGTACGACGCGGGGCGTCGGTTCAGTGTGCCGCGCAGGAGCGTTCAGTGAGGGTGGGTCCGGGCACGCCGAAGGGCCGCACCCGTACGGCGACGGGGCGGCCCTTCGGATCGGCTCTCAACGCCGGGCGAGGCGCGGCACGATGATCGCGGCGGCGACCACGTGGGTCAGGACCAGGCCGATCTTGCTGACGAACCCGTCACCCAACGCAACGTCCGGGACGCACGAAAGGACGGTCAGGGCCACGGTGACCCGGTAGAACGTCGCCCGGCTGGTGTGGCGGGCGATGACGATGCCGACCACGGCAAACAGCAGGACCAGCTGGGCGAAGCTCGCCAGCGGGATCGCGCCGTCGGTGACGCTCAGCGCGTGGCCGGCCACGTGGAAGGCGCCCGCGACCGCGGAAACCGCGACCGCGGCGACCGCGACCGCGGCGACCGCGCTGGTGGCGAGACCGCGCTTCCAGGTGACCCGACCGGCAGTGCGGTCCGCCTGGGTCACGGTGGGGGTCGGCGCCTGGGTGAAGGTGAGGGTGCTCATGTCGCTCTCCTGGTGGAAGGGGAGCGACTCCATGCCGCTCCGTCACTCTCACCACGAGCGCGCGACGGCCGATACGACAGGCCTCCGGACAATTCTTGACAGGAGGTTCTGCCACGAGAACGGCGCCCCGTCTGTGGGGCGGGGCGCCGCCGGTCGGTCTCTCGCGGGGGGAATGCGGGACACCGACTCTTGTCCCTTCCTACGGCCAGTGTGCCCCCTCGGTTCATTGCGGTCTGGACCGCTGACCACCGCATGCATAAGACATGGTCCAGACCGGCGTTGTAACCGCCCCGCTTCGCATCCGACCGGATTCGCCCGCCCGACCTGGGATTCCGGGTACCTTTACGTCGTCCGGCGACGGACGCACCGTCTCTGCGCGCCATCGAATCGGGGGAATACATGAACGCTCGCGCCATCACCAGGGCAGCCGCCGCACTGGCTGGCCTGTCAATGGCCGTGCTGGGGCTGGCCGCGCCGGCCCAGGCCGGAGAGTGGGTGGGCGTCGACCCGGGACACGACGTCTCGGCGTACAGCTGCAAGCCGGGCCCGTGTCACTGGAAGGACGCGCCGGGCAACGCGAGCGCTGACATGGTCCGCCAGGTGGTGACCTACCGCCACGACACGATCCGGATCACCGTGACGCTGCGCAAGGTCGACACCTCGGCAGCGTTCGCGCTCTCCAGCATCCTGAAGAAGAACGAGAAGGTCGGCCGCTACTACGGCGTCATCGCCCAGTTCTCTCCGGGGAAGACGCCCACGGTCGTCATCCGCAACCCGCACGGCGTGCCCGTCGAGTGCGGCGCCGCCACGCCGAAGCTCGCCGGCAACAAGATCAAG
>JAWWPK010000540.1:0-10949 GCA_033854925.1 Nocardioidaceae bacterium
CACGCGGTGCTGGCCGCGCTGGTTGCCGCCGGCGGTCAGGTGAGCGAGGAACGGCTGGTCGACGAGGTCTGGGGGCCGGACGACGTACCGGCGAACCCGGCCAAGGCGCTCCAGGTCGTGGTCTCGCGGGCCCGCTCCCAGACCGCTCCCGAGGTGGTGGCCCGCACCGACCACGGCTACCGGCTCGGGCTCCCTCCCGACGCCGTGGACGCGCTCGTCCTGCGCGACGCGGTGGTCGGAGCCCGCGAGGCCGAGGGCCGCCACGACTTCGTGCGCGCCCGCGACCTGGCCCGGCAGGCGCTCGCGCAACCAGCGCCCGGCAGTGCTGCCGAGGGACCGCTGGGCGAGCTCCGGATGACCGCGGCTCGACACCGCGAGATCGCCACGATGGTGCTCGGCCGGGCGCTCTCCGCGCTCGGTGACCATCAGGAGGCGCTACCGCTCCTGGCGAACGCCGAGGACGACGAGTCGTCCCTGGCCGCGCTGCTGCGCTCGACCGCGGTGGTGCACGGTGCTCCGACGGCTCTGGAGCGCTACGAGCGGCACCGCGCAGACCTCGCAGACCGGCTCGGTGTCGACCCGGGCCCGGCCCTCCAGGCCCTGCACGGCGAGCTCCTGGCCGCCGACAGCCCGGTGCGTGAGGGCCTGCGGTTCGAGGCGACGTCGCTGGTCGGCCGTGAAGAAGACATCCGCGCGCTGCGCGCCGCCGTCCGCGAGGCCAGGGTCACCTCGATCCTGGGCCCCGGCGGGCTAGGCAAGACCCGGCTCGCGCACCTGCTCGGGCGCGGGGCCGACCAGCCGGTCGTCCACTTCGTCGAGCTGGTCGGCGTCTCCTCACCCGAGGACGTCGTCGGCGAGGTCGGCTCCGCGCTGGGCGTCCGCGACTCGGTCAGCGGACGCCGGGTGCTCACCGCCGAGCAGCGCAGCGATGTCCGCGCGCGGATCGCGCAGGTCCTCGACCAGGCGCCCACCCTCCTGATCCTCGACAACTGCGAGCACGTCGTCGCCGCGGTCGCCGACCTGGTCGCCTACCTGGTCGCCACCTGCAGCCGGCTCCGGATCGTGACGACCACCCGCGCGCCGCTGGCGATCGCGGCCGAGCAGGTCTTCCCGCTGGGCCAGCTCAGCGAGGACGCCGCCGCCGACCTGTTCGGCCAGCGCGCCTCGGCGGCCCGCCCCGGGGTGGCGCTCGACGACAACGCCGTACGCCGCGTCGTGCGCCGGCTCGACGGGCTGCCCCTGGCCATCGAGCTGGCGGCGGCGAAGGTGCGGGTGATGTCGGTCGAGGACATCGACCGGCGGCTCGACGACCGGTTCGCGCTGCTGCGTGGTGGCGACCGCAGCGCCCCGGACCGGCACCAGACCCTGGTGGCGGTCATCGACTGGTCGTGGAACCTGCTCACCGAGGACGAGCGGCGGGCCCTGCGCTGGCTCTCGGTCTTCCACGACGGCTTCTCGATGGCCGGCGCCGGCTCGCTGCTCGGCCACGACGCCCTCGACGAGGTGCAGTCTCTGGTGGACCAGTCGCTGCTCACCGTCATCGACGCCGGCGGGACGGTCCGCTACCGGATGCTCGAGACGGTCCGTGAGTTCGGCCGGATGCAGCTGGTCGGCGCCGGAGAGGACGCAACCGCGGAGGCGGCGCTGCTCGTCTGGGGCCGGCACCACGCCTCGACGCATGCCGCCGAGCTCTGGTCGCCGGGGCAGGTCGCGGCGGTGCGCGCGATCGCGGTCGAGGAGACCAACCTCGCCGACGTGCTCCGCGCCGCCGTCGCCATCCCCGACCCCGCTGCCACCGCCGAGCTGACCGCGGCCCTGGCGGGCTTCTGGACCGTGCGCGGCGAGAACACCCGGGTCATCGCGATCACCGCGGCGGTCGACGCCGCACTGGCCGACTGGGAGCCGGAGCCGGACGAGATCGACACCGCGGTCACTGCCGCAGCGGTCACGGCCCTCAACACCCTGGTCGGTGAGATCGCGAGCGCGCCGTCCTGCCTGGCCCTCCTCGCGAAGTACGGCGACCGGACGACCGAGCCCCGCGCCAAGGGGCTGGTCGCCGTCCTGGCCGCGCAGGACCCGGACGACCCGGCGCGCACCCTGGAACAGCTGGGGCTGATCGACGTGGCGCACGGCTACGACCGCGAGTCCGACGCGATGGCGCGGCTCTGGGCGGCGCACTACCTCGAGAACGACGGAGATCCCGAGCAGGCCCTGGAGGAGGCGCTCCGCGGCCTGGCCCTGGTCGAGGACACGGACGGGCCCTGGATCCGGGCGATGATGCACTCGGTCGCCGGCGGCCTCAACGCGCAGCTCGGGAAGCGCCAGGAGGCGGCCCAGCACGCGCTGCAGGCGATCCCGATCCTCGACCAGCTCGAGGCGAACGACGACGGGATCCAGGCGCGCTCCCTGCTGGCCGGCCATGCGATCGCGGAGGGCCGGTTCGACGAGGCGGAGCGGCTCATCGCCGAGATCGAGCGGCTCACTCACGAGCGCAGCGGTTTCGGCGGCGCCTTCGTCACCGGGACGGTTCGCGCCGAGCTGGCGCTGGCCCAGGGCGACGTCGAGGGGGGCCTGCGGCTCTACCGCCTCGCCGGCAAGGAGCTGGCCACCATCACGCTGCCCGGCATGGAGCTCACCGGACTCGAACCCTGGACCCTCTTCGGCGACGCGGCCGGCACCACGGCGTACGCCCTGCACGGCACCGGTGACGAGGGCTCCGACCTCTTCGAGGAGCTGCGCGCCAAGGCGCCGCTGGTGCTCAACCCGGACCGGCCCAGGATGGACTACCCGGTCGCCGGCATGGTGCTGCACGGGCTCGGCACCTGGGGACTGGTGAAGCAGGCGATGGACCCCGAGGACGCCATCCGGCTGCTGGTGCTCGCCGAGCTGTTCGCCTACCCGCAGTTCACCACCACCATGGACCCCGCCCGCACCCAGGACGAGGCCGAGCGGGTCGCGCCCGGCCTGGCCGCCCGGCTTCGAGCGGAGTACGGCGAGCGCAAGGGCCCGGACCTCCTGCCGGAGGCCCGGGCCGTCGCCGAGCGGATCGCTCAGGGCACTGGCTACATCTTGCGGCCGTAGGAGCGGACGGACAGCGGCATGAAGACCGCCACCACCACCGCGCAGCCGAGCAGTGCCCAGCAAACCTGTGCGGTCAGCTGGCCGTCGTTCAGCAGGTCGCGGACCGCGGTGACCACGTGACTGACCGGGTTGACGTTGACGAACGCCTTGAGCCAGCCCGGCAGGGTGTCGGCCGGCACGAACGCGTTGGACAGGAACGTCAGCGGGAACATGATCATCATCGAGATGCCCTGCACGGCCTGCGCGCTGCGGGCCACAGTGCCGAGCCAGGTGAAGATCCACGCAAGGGACCAGCCGGCCACCAGGGTCAGCAACCAGCCGCCGGCCACACCGAGCACCCCACCGCCGGGCCGGTACCCCATCGCGATGCCGGTGAGGATGGTCAGCGTCGCCGCCGTTGCGTAGCGGAGCAGGTCGGCGATCGCCGGGCCGGCCAGCGGCGCGATCCGGGCGATCGGCAGCGCCTTGAACCGGTCGAAGACACCCTTGTCCATGTCCTCGCGGAGCTGGATGCCGGTCGCCATGCACGCGGTCAGCGCGGTCTGGGCCAGGATGCCCGGGATGATGATCGGCAGGTAGTCGGCCACGCTGCCGGAGATCGCGCCGCCGAAGATGTACGCGAACATGGCGGTGAACAGCAGCGGCTGGATCGTCACGTCGAAGAACTGCTCCGGGTTGCGGCGCATCTTCTTGGTGGAGCGCCAGGCCATGGTCAGGCTCTGGCTGAGGGTCTCGCGGGCGGACGGCCGGACCGGCAGGTCCTGCGCGCCGATGTGGGTGGTGGCGGTGACGGTCTGGTCGACCGTGCCCGAGGTGGGGGAGAGCAGCGTCATCGGGCCAGCTCCAACTTGTTGTCGTCTGAGTTGTCGGCAGCGTCCTCGGCGGCGTGGCCCGTCAGGGCCATGAACACCTCGTCGAGGGTGGGTTTCTGGACGGTCGCGGACGTGATCAGCAGCTCCTCCTCACGCAGGCCGATCAGTACGTCGGCGGCGCGGTTCGCGTCCGGCAGTGGGACGTTGATGCCGCCTGCTTCCGGGGTGAGGACCGGCTCGTCGCCGACCACGCGGCGTACGACGTCGACCGCCTGCGCGGTCTGCGCCGGGTCGAGCAGCCGCAGCTGCAGGGTCGAGGAGCCGACCTGCGCCTTGAGCTGGTCGGACGTGCCCTCGGCGACCTTGACGCCGTGGTCGATGACCGCGATCCGGTCGGCGAGCTGGTCGGCCTCGTCGAGGTACTGCGTGGTGAGCAGCACCGTGCACCCCTGGGCGACCAGGTCGCGGATGGTCTCCCACATCTGGCCGCGGGTGCGCGGGTCGAGGCCGGTGGTCGGCTCGTCGAGAAAGATCAGCGGTGGCCGCGAGATCAGGCTGGCGGCGAGGTCGAGCCGGCGCCGCATGCCGCCGGAGAACTGGGAGATCTGCTTGTCGCCGGAGTCCTCGAGGCCGAACCGGCCGAGCAGCTCCTCGGCCGTCGACCGCGACTTCAACTTGCCGACGCCGAGCAGCCGGCCGAACAGGTAGAGGTTCTCGCGGGCGGTGAGGTTCTCGTCGACCGACGCGTACTGGCCGGTGACACCGACCAGCTGGCGCACCACGTGCGGGTGCAGCTTCACGTCGACACCGAAGATCTGCGCGTCGCCGCCGTCCATCGGCAGCAGGGTCGCGAGCATCTGCAGCATCGTGGTCTTGCCGGCGCCGTTGGGCCCGAGGACGCCGAAGACCTCGCCGCGGCGTACCTCGAGGTCGACGCCGTCGACGGCCCGCAGGTCGCCGAAGGTCTTGACGAGGCCGTGGGCGGAGACCGCCAGCTCGTTGGTGGGGGAGTTCGTGTTCATGACCCTGACTGTGGGGGTCACGGGTTTCAGTGCGGCTTCACCTGGGTTTCACGGTTGCCGGCCTGGTTTCACGCCCCTCGGGACTGTGACGCAACACCGGCTCATCGAGCCTGTCGAGATGGCCGCAGGGTCGGCTCCCAGCCTTCTGCGGAGGTCTCGACAGGCTCGACCAGCGGGGTCTGATCACTCCTCGCTGGACGCCGCCCAGAGGTTGATCCCCGAGTCGACGGCGTCCTGCTCGATCGCGTCGAGCTCCTCCTGACTGATCTCCAGGTTGTCGAGGACGGCGAGGTTGTCGTCGAGCTGCTTGACGCTGCTGGCGCCGATCAGCACCGAGGTGACCCGTTCGTCGCGCAGCACCCACGCCAGCGCGAGCTGAGCCAGTGACTGGCCGCGTGCCCGGGCGATCTCGTTGAGCCGCCGGATGTGCGCCAGCGCCTCGTCGGTGAGCAGGGACGGGTCCAGCGACTTGCCCTGGGCCGCGCGCGAGCCCTCCGGGATGCCGTCCAGGTAGCGGTCGGTGAGCATCCCCTGGGCCAGCGGCGAGAACGCGATGCACCCGACGCCCTCCTCGCCGAGCACGTCGAGGACCGAGGGTGAGCCGTCCTCCACCCAGCGGTTGAGCATCGAGTACGACGGCTGGTGGATCAGCAGCGGCACTCCCATGTCTCGCAGCAGCGCGGCCGCCTCGCGGGTCCGCTCGGCGTTGTAGGACGAGATCCCGGCGTACGTCGCCTTCCCGGACTGCACCGCAGTAGCCAGGGCACCCATCGTCTCCTCGAGCGGCGTCTCCGGGTCGAACCGGTGGCTGTAGAAGATGTCGACGTGGTCGAGGCCCATCCGGGCCAGGCTCTGGTCGAGTGAGCCGAGGAGGTACTTGCGCGACCCCCACTCGCCGTACGGCCCCGGCCACATGTCGTAGCCCGCCTTGGTCGAGATCACCAGCTCGTCGCGGTACGGGCGGAAGTCCTGGGCGAAGATCGCTCCGAAGTTCGTCTCCGCCCCGCCGTAAGGCGGCCCGTAGTTGTTGGCCAGGTCGAAGTGGGTCACCCCGCGGTCGAAGGCCCGCCGCAGGATCGCCCGCTGGTTCTCGATCGGCTTGTCGTCGCCGAAGTTGTGCCACAACCCCAGCGACACTGCGGGCAGCTTCAACCCGGAGCGGCCGCAGCGGCGGTAGGCGTGGCTCTCGTAGCGGGACTCATCGGCGACGTACGACGGAGGGGTCATACAGCCATGTCTACCGCCCCGCGCGGTCAGTTGACCGCCTGGCCCAGGATCGCGGAGAGCTTCTCGTAGGCGAGCCGGTCGCCCGCGATGCGGATCCGGTCGTCCTCGTCCCAGCCGAGCGAGAGCGCCGGGTCCCGCTTCCACAGCCAGGTGTCGAGGTCGGCGGCGGTGCCGGTGATCGTGGCGACAGGCTCCGGACCGGCCTCGACCAGGGCGATGTCGTCCTCGTCGTAGGTCTTGTCGTCGTCGGGGTCGGTGCCCGTGAACCGGCCCAGCGCCACCAGCAGGTCGGTGCTGGTGTCTGTCATCCGCACCGCGATGGTCTCGTCGGACGGGGTGAACGTGCCCCACGGCGGCCCACCGCCGTACATCACCCCGAGGATCTCGGCGACCCCGTCGTCGGCCAGTGCGGCGTCGAGCGGTGTAACGGGCACGCCGGCGGCGAGCTCGGCGTCGACGCGGTGGATCAGCGCCTCGTGGGCCTGGCGGCGGTAGGACGTGCCGACCCGGTTGTCACCCGACCAGTGCCAGGCGGCGTCCTCCGGGTCGGCGCGGTCGAGCTCGGTCACCAGCGCGTGGGAGAAGTCGTCGAACGCCTCCAGCAGCTCGGCGTAGGACTCCGGTCGCTCCGCCTCGGGCTCGTCGATGTCGTCGGGGGCAGTCGGCCGGTGCCGGATCACCTTGGCCCAGAACAGCTGCACCCCGGCGAGGTGCCAGAGCAGGTCGGCGGCGTCCCAGTCGGGGCAGGTCGGCACTCGGGCGCTCGGGTCGCAGCCGGTCAGCACCTCGCGGAACCGCGCGGACTCGGTGCGGATGTGGTCGAGGTAGGTCGGGAATTCGAGTCGGGGCACGGCGCGACGCTAGCCAGTCCAGCCCACATCCCGCATCCGAGTTGACGGCGACTGGTCTGGAGCACCTGCGAGAGGCGGGCACGTCGCGTATCAGGCCGCAGCGGTAGTGCTCCACAACCGGTGTCGGCCGACTGGCGACCGACGCAGGAGAGAGGTCGCAGCCCATGACCGGCACGTGGAACACCTTCAACGCACCGTCCGGCGTGAGCGCGGACACGATGCTGCTGCTCACCGACGGGACCGTGCTCGTGCACGACGCGAACCGACCATCGGTCGGGAACACGTACGGGGGCAAGAACTGGTATCGGCTCACACCGGACAGCCACGGCGACTACCGCAACGGCGCCTGGTCCAGCGCGCTCCCCATGGCCGGTCAGCGCAAGTACTTCGGCAGCGGTGTCCTCAGGGACGGCCGCGTCTTCGTCGTGGGCGGGGAGTACTCGGACGTCCTCGGCGACACAGACACGAGCGCGGACAACGACACGAGGGCCGAGATCTTCGACCCGGTCTCCGGGACCTGGTCGACGTTCAGCAAGCCGAGCCCGGACTTCGACTTCGTCGTCGGAGACTGCATCTCGATCGTGCTGCCCGACGGTCGGGTGATGTTCGGTGCGCTGTCCAGCTCACGGTCAGCGATCTGGGATCCGGACAACGACAGCTGGGTGGAGTCGGGCACCAAGTTCGGCACCGTGGCCAACACCAAGATGGGCAAGACCAACGAGGAGACCTGGTGCCTGCTGCCCAACGGCAACGTGGTGACGGTCCAGATCTTCAACCGGACCGCGACGCAGGACGCCGAGATGTACGTCCCGGCCAACGACGAGTGGGTGAGCGCCGGCACCACCACGTCGACCCTCCCGATCTTCACCGCCGGCGGCCGGACCCTCGACGAGATGGGCGGCGCCGTGACGCTGCCGAGCGGCAAGGCGTTCTTCGTGGGCGGCAGCGGGCACACCGGCGTCTACACCTCCGGGGCGACCACGACCGCCAAGGGCACCTGGACCGCCGGGCCCGACCTTCCGGCGGATGCGGGCAACCCGAACGCGCCGGCGGGGCTGCAGACCTCCTCCGACGGGTCCGTCGTGCTGCTCCCCAACGGTCACCTGCTGGTGACCTCGGGCCCGGTGGACGCCAGCGCCGCGGGCCTGTCGTTCTCCGGCCCGGTCACGATCTGCGACGTCGACCCGGTCGCCAACACCCTGTCGACGCCCAGCCGCCAGCCGTCCAGCCCGCCCGGGCACACCTGGCAGTGCTGCTTCCTGCTGCTGCCCAACGGCCACGTGCTGATGACGGGGGAGCAGAACACCATCAACGAGTACGTCCCCGACAACGCCGAACTGACACCGCAGGCGGCTTGGCGCCCGGTCGTGACCTCCGCGCCGACCGCGCTGATCGCCGGCCACGCCTACCAGATCGCCGGCACCCAGCTCAACGGCCTCAGCCACGCCAACGGCTACGGTGACGACCGGCAGAACGCGACCAACTACCCGATCGCGCGGCTCACCAACGGCTCCGGCGAGGTGCGATACCTCCGCACCCGGGACTTCTCGACCATGGCCATCGCCACCGGGACGGCGACCGTCACCGCCGTGATGGAGATCCCGGCCAACGTGCCGCCCGGCTCGTGGAACCTCGAGGTCGTCGCCAACGGCATCGCCTCCGCCGCCCTGCCGGTCCAGGTCGGCACGCGGGACTGCTTCCTGGTGATGGACCGCTCCACCGTCGGCCACGGCGAGGTGCAGGCCCAGATCGCGCTGAACGGCGCACCCGCAAGCTTCGACCCGGCTGTGCTCGTCATCGTCGAGGGCTACACGGCCGCGGAGATCGGGCTCACCGCCGCCAACCTCGCCTCCCCGCCGGTCACGCCGACCTTCGGCGACCCGGCGCCGGGGGTGCACGTCGTCCAGCACGGCACTGTCCTGCCCGAGGACCCGACGCTGCCCCCGCACGTGCCGCAACGGTTCACGTTCCCCTGCGCGCTCAGGTTCGACGACGACTCCGCGTTCAGCTTCACCGGGGACACCCGCGACCTCACCGTGACGGCCGCCTTCACCGCGGCCGGCCAGACGGTCGCCAACTCAGGGTTGCTGCGACTGCTGCAGTCGCCGAACCCCTACATCCTCGACGGCGACCCGGCCCGCGGCGTCGACTGGTGGACCAGCATCGACATGCGGGTCTTCCAGGTCACCGATGGCGGCCACCGGTTCGGGGCCACGCTGGCCGGCGGCGGGTCGGCACAGACCGCCGCGACGAACTTCATCCAGAGCATGCTCACCAACCTCAACACCCATCCGGCGCTGGGCAGCGACTTCGACGCCATCGACCCCCACGAGGCACCCGAGGCCCTGACCCTGGCGCCCACCGACGCCCAAGGGCACCGGGTGCTGAACTTCGCGGTGGCCCGGGTGCGGTTCCGCGACCTCAACCAGGAGGCAGCCGTCCGGGCGTTCTTCCGGATGTGGCCGGCCCAGCAGACCAACGCGGTCCACGACACGACCACGCTCTACCGCACCTTCACCGCCGGCTCCCGTCACGTGCCGCTCCTGGGCCGCCAGGGCGACGAGATCGCGACCATCCCCTTCTTCGCCAGCCCCCGGGTGGACTCCGCCTCGGTCAGCATGACGACCCAGCACGACGACGCGAACGTGCGCACCATCCAGCACGACTCGCTGGGCGCAGAGGTGGTGGGCTGGTTCGGGTGCTGGCTGGACATCAACCAGCCCAACGACCTGCGGCTCCCGTCCCGTCTCCTCGGTACGACGCCGGCCAACCTGCCCGACGGGCCGTTCCAGGGCACCGGCCCGCTGCTGTCGATCCAGCAGCACGTCCGCAGCCTGCACCAGTGCCTGATCGTCGAGCTGGACCTGGACGGACAGACCATCCCGTCCTGGGCCGACCCGTCGACCTCGGACAAGCTGGCCCAGCGCAACCTGACCTTCGTCAACGTCCCCAACCCCGGCGTCGCCGACTCCCGGGTGGCGCCGCAGACCCTGCAGGTCCGGCCGACGCCGGCGGTGCCGGCGGACGACCGCCCGGATGAGCTGATGATCGACTGGGGCAACGTCCCCGCCGGGACGACCGCGACGATCTATCTGCCCACCGTCGACGCCGCGGCTGCTCTCGACTGGGCCCACCGCATGTACGTCAGCAACCGGCTCTCGTTCGTCGACCCGCACACCCTGGCCTGCCTGGCCGGCGGCGTGACCTACGTCCCGGTGCCGGGGGCCTCCGACCTCGACCACGTCGGCCTGCTCGCCGTTGAGCTGCCGCCCACGGTGCACAAAGGGGAGCGCTACTCGGTGCGGGTCCGGCAGATCACGGGCGCCCGGTTCGGAACCGGTCGCGTCGTCGAGGCGGGGACCGAGGTCAAGCGCACCCGGGCCCGGCGCAAGGTCGCGGTCGGAGCGGTCGAGCCCGCCGAGGTGGTCCGGACCTTCGTGGAGGGCTCCCGCAAGGGCTTCCTCTTCCGGCGCACGATCGGTGCCTTCGGGCTGGAGATACCTGTCAGCACCAAGTCCGCCCTGCTTGCCGACGAGGCGCGGACGCTGTCGATCCTGCGCCACATCGAGCGGACCGTCCCGGTGGAGTCGCGGTGGTGGCCGGTCTTCCGTCGCTATGTCGACCTGCACGCCGGCCGCGTCGCCGGCATGGGCGGTGACCCGACGGAGATCCTGCCGACCGGCGACGGCGACTGGGAGCACGTTCGCATCTGCCACGACCACGAGCACGGCGACGAGCACGGCGACGAGCACGGCGACGAGCACGGCGACGACCACGACCATGGCCACGACCATGGCCACGATCACGGCCACGACGGCGACGGCCACGACGACGGCCACGATCACGACCACAGGCCGTGGACCAGGACAGTCACCGGAAAGGTCGTCTCACTGGGTTACGACCACTTCGGCGACTTCACGGGTTTCGTCGTCGAGACGGAGTGGGACGCCCACGTG
>JAWWPK010000541.1:0-4157 GCA_033854925.1 Nocardioidaceae bacterium
GTGTTGACCCAGGCACCGTGGTGGTCGCGGTTGGGCAGGAACACCGGCCGGTCCGGGACGACCGCGTCGAGGTCGGCCGCCAGTGGTGTCCCGCCGGGAAATGCAGGCATGGCCCAACCCCCGCCGAGGATCCACTCGACGTCAGGCCGGCTGTCGGCGTACGCCCGGACCGCGGCGAGGTACTCCTCGCGGGTGTCGAGCCCGGACAGGTCGCAGCGGAGCCGCTCGAGCCCGCCCTGGATCGGGTGCACGTGCGCGTCGGTGAAGCCGGGTGCGAGCAGCCCGCCGGCGAGGTCGACCACCTGCATGTCCGGCCCGGGCCGCCCGAGTGCCTCGTGCTCGGCATGCACCGCGACGATCCGGCCATCCGCGACGACCACCCCGCCCAGCGCGCCCCGGTAGGTGTGGCCGTCGAAGAGCGCGCCGTTCTTGAAGACGGTGTAGGTCATCGACCCTCGAGCAGCGGTCCTGCGGGGTCGTGGGTG
This sequence comes from Nocardioidaceae bacterium, assembly GCA_033854925.1. Classification (GTDB taxonomy): domain Bacteria; phylum Actinomycetota; class Actinomycetes; order Propionibacteriales; family Nocardioidaceae; genus Nocardioides. The sequence goes on from JAWWPK010000541.1 coordinate 486, forward strand.
ATGCCGACCTTCTTCGCGGCGAGCCCGGAGAGCGCCTCCAGGCAGACCCGGTTGGCGAGGAAGGCGGTGATCTCCGCGTGGTCGTAGGGCGGCGACACCTCGACCACGTCGATCCCGGCGACCGGGAGCTCGCGGCAGATCCGGCGTACGGCGTCGAGCAGCTCGCGCGCCGAGAGGCCACCCGGCTCTGGCGTCCCGGTGCCCGGCGCGTGGCCGGGGTCGCACACGTCGATGTCGACGGAGAGGAAGACCGCGTCGCACTCGTCGAGCGCGATCTCGAACGCCTCGTCGAGGCAGGCGGTGAGCCCGCGCTTGCCGATCTCGGTCATCTCATAGGAGCGCATGTTCTGCTCGGCCATCCAGCCTAGGGTCTCGGGACCTGGCCAGTAGCCGCGCAGGCCCATCTGGAGGAACCGGTCGCCCCGCAGCGCACCGCTCTCGATCAGCCGGCGCATCGGCTGTCCGTGACCGTAGAGCGAACCGAACTCGATGTCGCCGGTGTCGGCGTGCGCGTCGAAGTGGATCATCGACACCTTGCCGAACCCGAGGTGGCGGGCCACCGCCGTCGCGTCCGGCAGCGTGATGGAGTGATCGCCTCCGAGCACGAGCGGGATGGCGCCCTGACTCGCGACGGCGTACACCGCCTCTTCGAGGTTCTGGCGGGATCGCTCCTGCTCTCCGGGAGGCATCTCGGCGTCGCCCGCGTCGACGACCCGGAGGTCCTGCAGCGCGTCGACGCGAAGTGCCAGATGCGGCCGCGAGCCGTCGTGCGGCAGGTAGTCGGTCTGCCGGATCGCCTGCGGCCCGAACCGAGTGCCGGGCCGGTGGGAGGTCCCGCCATCCCAGGGTGCCCCCACCACGACGACGTCGGCCGCCGCGAGCGCCTCGGCGTCCTCGAGGTCGACGGGGTCCACGCCGAGAAAGGTGATGTCGGGTCCGAACTGAGCGCCGTACCGGGTCATGGGGCTAGATGTATCAGCCGTGTCCAGCCGTGTCTCGCTCATCCGGCGGGGGCAAATGGGCCAATCACGACGGATTCCGTCGCCAAAACCCCAGATGACCACGGATTCATTTGCTTTCCGCCCATCTGGGGACGCACCATGGACCCATGGCACTCGACCCCGCCCAGCAGCAGCAGGCCGCCAAGGACCACCTGTGGATGCATTTCACCAGGCACGGCTCCTACAAGGACAACGACGTGCCCGTCATCGTGCGCGGCGAGGGCGCCTACATCTGGGACTCGAACGGCAAGAAGTACCTCGACGCGCTGGCCGGTCTCTTCGTGAGCCAGCTCGGCCACGGCCGCACCGACCTGGCCGAAGCGGCGCGGAAGCAGGCCGAGCAGCTGGCGTTCATGCCGCTGTGGTCCTACGCGCATCCCAACGCGATCGAGCTCGCAGCGCGGATCGCCGACTACGCGCCCGGCAGCCTCAACCGCGTCTTCTTCACCAGCGGCGGCGGTGAGGCCGTCGAGTCCGCCTGGAAGCTCGCGAAGAACTACTTCAAGCTCACCGGCAAGCCGATGAAGCACAAGGTGATCTCGCGCACGATCGCCTACCACGGCACCACCCAGGGCGCGCTGTCGATCACCGGCCTGCCCGGGCTCAAGCAGCAGTTCGAGCCGCTGGTGCCCTCGACGTTCCGCGTCCCGAACACGAACTTCTACCGCGCGCCGGAGCACGTCTCCGACGACCTCGAGGCGTTCGGCCGCTGGGCGGCCGACCAGATCGCCGTCCAGATCGAGAACGAGGGCCCCGACACCGTCGCCGCGGTCTTCCTCGAGCCGGTCCAGAACGCCGGCGGCTGCTTCCCGCCCCCGCCCGGCTACTTCCAGCGGGTCCGCGAGATCTGCGACCAGTACGACGTGCTGCTGGTCTCCGACGAGGTCATCTGCGCCTTCGGCCGGCTCGGCCACATGTTCGGCTGCGAGCGCTACGGCTACGAGCCCGACATCATCACCTGCGCCAAGGGCCTCACCTCCGGCTACGCCCCGCTCGGCGCGATGATCGCCAGCGACAAGCTGATGGAGCCCTTCCTGGTCGAGGGCGCGATGTTCGCGCACGGCTACACGTTCGGTGGTCACCCGGTCTCGACAGCGGTCGCGCTGGCCAACCTCGACGCCTTCGAGAACGAGAACATCCTCGAGAACGTCCGCTCCAACGAGGCGGCCCTGCGCTCGACCCTGGAGCGGCTCAAGGACCTGCCGATCGTCGGCGACGTCCGCGGCGACGGGTTCTTCTACGGCATCGAGCTGGTCAAGGACAAGGCGACCAAGGAGACCTTCAGCGACGAGGAGTGCGAGCGACTGCTCTACGGCTTCGTCTCCAAGCAGCTCTACGCCGAGGGCCTCTACTGCCGCGCCGACGACCGCGGCGACCCGGTGGTGCAGCTCTCCCCGCCGCTGAACTGCACCCAGGAGCACTTCGACGAGATGGAGCAGATCCTCCGGGTCGTCCTCGACAAGGCCGGCTCGCTGCTCTGAGCTCAGCCGACCCGCTCGTAGACGTGCACCCCGTCGGGTAGGACGTAGACGAGCATCGGGGTGGAGGAGCCGGGAGCCATCGCCAGCTGGGCCGGGCTTCCGGGGTCTGCCTCGCTGAACGGGTTGCTCAGCCCCTCGACCTCGGCGACCCGGCCGGAGGGGCTGACGAGCGTGGCGCCGACCAGCTGGACCGACTCGTCGTCCGCACCGCTGCCGACGAGGAACAGGTGGAGGGTGTCGTCGGCGCCGGCGCGGACCTGCACACCGACATGGGCGGAGGCACCGGACGCGGTCGACACCGGAAGGAGCTTGGACACGCCAGCGTCCGGCAGGTGGATCAGGAGCCCGCGCCCGGACACCTTGATCGAGAAGGACCTGCCTGAAGGCGTGTCCAGGACTGCCGTCGGCTTCAGGGAGCCGTCGGCCGGGTCCACCACGACCAGCTTCACGCCGCCCGAGAACCCGTAGAGACGCACGCCGTCGTCGTACGTCGGGGCGAACATCCCGTCGACGCGTATCTCGTCGAGCACCCCGTCGCGCAGCCGGAGCAGTGACGTGCCCTCGGGCGTCTGGCGGGCAGCGACCAGCGTGCCGTCGGCCAGCACGTGCGGCAGCTGCCACTGGAAGTACTGCCCGCTGACCAGCATCTTCCGCGGGATCCGGACCCGGTCGAGGAACTGCCCTGCGGAGTCGTAGTGGGCGAGCCGCGCCTTGGCCGCGTCGAGGAACCACCAGCTGCCGTCCGGGCCGGGCGCGCCGTAGTCGGGGCCGATGTCGAGCGAGCCGGAGTCACCGCCGGGCGCGGTGCCGAGCAGCTCCTTGCCCTTGCCGTAGCCGATGACGAAGCGCTCCTGCCAGGCGTCGGGCATGGCGCCGGCCGCAGCCGGCACGACGAGCTCGTTCACGTCGAGGTCGCGAGCGTCGGTCGTGGTCGGGGTCGGAGTCGCCGTAGTCGTTGTCGGGGCCACCGTTGGGGTCGGCGCCGGATCTCCCGTGGAGCAGGCGGTCATGACCGACCCGATCAGCAGGCAGGCGATCGAGAGCCGAACCGGGCGCACGCCACCATCCACGCGACCTCCTCCGCAGGCGCGAGTGACGAGCATTCAGCGACCTGGGCCCGACGCGGACGACGGCTGCCACTGCCGCCTGAGCAGTCCGTAGACCCACGAGTCCGACACCTCGCCGTTCAC
>JAWWPK010000542.1:0-5995 GCA_033854925.1 Nocardioidaceae bacterium
CTCGACGAGGATCTGCTTGCCGCCCGGGCCCGTGACGACGTCGTTGCGGAACCTCGCGCCCCGGCCGCGCAGCGAGTCCACGGTGCCTTCGAGGTCATCGACCTGGAGGACGAAGCGGTTCCAGCCCCCGGGGCCGGGCACGCTGCCGTCGGGCATCGGCCGCGAGGCGGACGCGCCAGGACCGGCGAGCCAGAGGGTGAGGTCGTCGTTCTCGATGATCGCCATCGCCGGCCCGAACTGCTGGACCACCCGGAACCCCAGGGCCTCGACGTAGAAGCTGACCGCGGCCTCGACGTCGGCCACGAAGTAGCGCACCTGTGCCATGGGTAAAGCCTAGTGTCCCGTCCCGGAGGCCTGGGCTCGGAGGTATCTCCCGAAGTGCGGCACCGTGAACGCGATCCGGCCGCGCTCGCCGGAGTAGATCAGTCCCTTCTTGAGCAGCGCGTCGCGGGCCGGCGAGAGCGACTGCGGCTTCTTGCCGAGCACGCCTGCGACGTCAGCGGTGGCGACCGAGCCCACGGGGTCGTGCGGGTCCTCGCCGCCGGCGGCATCGGCCATCGCCCGCAGGTAGTCGCGCTCTCCCGGGGTGGCGCGCTCGTAGCGACTGCCGAAGAAGCCGACCGCCAGCTCGCGCTCGGCCTCCGGTGCGGCGACGGCGACATCGGCCGCAGTGATCGGGGAGTGCGTGGCGAGGTCCCAGACCGTCTTGCCGTAGGCCTGGATGAAGTAGGGGTAGCCGCCGGTCGCGGCGTACATCGCGGCCAGCGCGGCGTCGTCGTACGCCGCCTCCTCCTCGGCGGCGGGAGCGCTCAGCGCGCGGTCGGCCTCCTCGCGTGAGAGCCGGTCGATCCGCTGGTAGGAGAAGAGCCGCTCGGAGTAGGACTTGCTGGCGCTGAGCACCGCCGGCAGGTGCGGGAGCCCCGCCCCGACCACGATCACGGGGAGCCCGGACTGGCTGACCTCGTGGCAGGCCGCGCACAGCGCAGACACGTCGTCGGGGCCGAGGTCCTGCATCTCGTCGACGAAGACCGCCACCCCCTTGCCGAGGTCGGCCGCAAGCCCGCCGACGTCGTTCATCAGCTCGACCAGGTCGATCTCGACGTCGCCGGAGTCGGCGCGCCCGCGGACGGCTGGCACGTCGATGCCGGGGCTCCACCTGTCGCGCAGCTTGGCGTCCGGCCCGGCCTGCCGCTCGGCGAACGAACGGATCACCCCCAGGACGTGGTCGGCATCTCCCCCGTCATGTGCACTGTGACCGAGCTCGCGGACCGCCTGGTGCAGCGCGCTGGACAGCGGCCGGCGCAGCGACTGGTCGGGCCGGGCCTCGAGCTTGCCGGTCCCCCAGCCCTTGCGCACCGCCTGGCCCCGGAGCGCGTTGAGGAGCACGGTCTTGCCGACCCCACGCAGCCCGGTCAGCACCAGCGACCGCTCCGGACGGTGCCGGGCCACCCGCTCGAGCACCACGTCGAACGCCCGCACCTGCTCGTCGCGGCCGGCCAGCTCCGGCGGCCGCTGGCCTGCTCCGGGTGCATAGGGATTCCGGACCGGGTCCATGACAACGACCGTATGGCGCCGTCTAGCGGATTCCGTAGATTTCGCCGAGTCGGCGCGTCAGGCGGGCTCTCGGGTGGGCGCGTGCCGGTAGGCGCGGTCGAGGCCGGTGCGCAGCATCTCGATCAGCTCGGGCACCTCCTCGATCGCCAGCCGGAACGACGCCGCGCAGACGTTGTCGCGCCACAGCGACAGCACCACGAGGTCGGCCTCGGAGTGCCAGCTGACCCGGAGCGCGCGCTCACTGCCGCGGGCGTCGAGGAAGATCGACCCCAGCTCTGGCAGCGGCCGGGCGGCGCTCATCGACCCATCATGCTCCCGGTGACCAACGCTGTCACGAGATCCGGCCTGGGCAGGGTTCCAGCACCGGCTCACCTGGTTTCGAGACGGCTCGCGCGTCCCTCGCAGGCTCGGTCGACTCGCGCTCGGACACCTAGACTTTCCACCGTGCCCGAGCTGCCAGAGGTGGAAGCCCTGGCCCTCGACCTCAAGGGCCGGCTGGACGGGCACGCGATCGCCACGGTCCACATCGCGGCGTTCAGCGCCCTCAAGACCTTCGACCCGCCGCTGCGGGCGCTCGAGGGGCTGCTGGTCGAGGACGTCGGGCGGCACGGCAAGTTCCTCGACGTGACCGTCGGCGGGCTGCACCTGGTCGTGCACCTGGCGCGCGGCGGCTGGATCCGCTGGAAGGACGAGGTGCCGACGCTGCCGCCCCGGCCCGGCGGCAAGAACCCGCTGGCCGCGCGAGTGGTGCTCGACGACCAGTCCGGGCTGGACATCACCGAGGCCGGCACCAAGAAGCGGCTGGCCATCTACCTGGTCCGCGACCCGCAAGACGTCCCCGGCATCGCCAGCCTCGGCCCCGACCCGCTCACCGACGACTTCACCCTGGAGAAGTTCCGGGACATCCTCAAAGCCGAGGGGCGCAAGCAGCTCAAGGGCGTGCTCCGCCACCAGGGCACCATCGCCGGCATCGGCAACGCCTACAGCGACGAGATCCTGCACGCCGCCCGCATGTCGCCGTTCCGGCCGGCCGCCGCACTGCTGGAGGGTGAGGACGACACCGACCTGGTCATCCTCTACGACGCCATCCGGGTCACCCTCGGCGACGCGGTCGAGCGTTCCCGCGGGCTCGCTATGAGCGAGCTCAAGGGCGAGAAGAAGTCCAACATGGCCGTGCACGGCCGCACCGGCGAGGCGTGCCCGGTCTGCGGCGACACCGTCCGCGAGGTGTCGTTCGCCGACTCGAGCCTGCAGTACTGCCCGACCTGCCAGACCGGCGGCAAGCCGCTGGCCGACCGGCGGATGAGCAAGCTGCTCAAGTAGCCCCTCAGACGCCCACCAGCAGCAGTGCCGCCGCGACCAGCAGCCCGATCTCGACCACCACGACGAAAACGCCCTCGCTGATCCGGCGTACGACGTGGCGGCCCACCCAGGCGCCGAGCATCGTGGCCGGCGCGAGGACGGCGCCCAGCACCAGCACCCGGACGGTCAGCAGCGCGCCGACGCCGTACGCCACCAGCTTGGCCGCGTGCATCACGACAGCGGACGCGGCCTCGGTGCCGATGTAGGCGTCCTTCACCAGCCCGCGGGCCAGGAAGAACGGCGCGGTCAGCGGGCCGACACTGCCCAGCAGGGCGGAGCCGAGCCCCGATGCGGCGCCCACCGCGACAAAGGCGCGCGAAGAGAGCCGGGGTGGCCGTGGCCGAAGCCGCCGCCAGACGACCACGACGACGAGCAGCACGCCGAGCAGCCGCTCGAGCGCCGCGAGTGGAGCAGTCGCGAAGACCAGTCCGGCACCCACTGCGCACGGGACCGCGCCGAGCGCGAACCACCCCACCAGCCGACGGTCGATCCGACGGCGGTTGAGGGCGACCCGGCTGCCGTTGGAGGCCAGCTGGGTCAGGGTGAGGACCGGGACGGCCACCCGCAGCCCGAACAGGGCGACGAAGACCGGCAGGAGCACCACCCCGCCGCCGAAGCCCGCGATCGCCGAGACCACCGCGAGCAGGAACGCCGCGACCATGGCGACCGCGAGGGTCGTCGGGTCGAGGTCGAACGGCACGTGGTCCACTTGACCACATGTCCGGCGTCCCCACTGTGGCCATTTCCGGTGTTCCGGACCCGCTGCCCGAGGGGCTGGCCGTGGTCGACGTCCGCGAGCCCGTGGAGTGGAGCTACGGCCACATCGAGGGTGCGACCCACATTCCGCTCGGCCAGCTGACCAGCCGACTCGACGAGGTGCCCGAGGGACAGATCCTGGTGGTGTGCAAGGTCGGCGCGCGCTCCGCGCGGGCGGTGGGCTGGCTGGTGCAGCAGGGCCGCGACGCGGTCAACCTCGACGGCGGGATGCTCGACTGGGAGGCGGCCGGCCGGGCCCTGGTGAGCGAGACCGGCGGACCACCCAGCGTCGTGTGATGTAACGGCGGCGGCTCGTCAGAGAGGAGTACGGCGCCCGCACGTACGTCGGCCCGTGATCAGCTGCTCGGTCCGGGCGAGCTCAGGTCCGTACAGGTCTTGGCGACGTAGGCGTCGAGCGCGTCGAGCTTCTTCTGGTCCGCGTCGCTGACGTCACCGATGCCGGCGAGGTCGTCGACCGTCGCGTTGTCGTCGAGGTCCTTGATCTTCTTGACGTAGAACGCGAAACCGGCCTTGGCGTCGGCCGGCATCTCGTCGGGGACACCGACGTTGTCGAGCTTGTCCGCGGCGTCCTTGAGGGTCTGGATGTAGCCCTTGAGGTCCTTGGTCGGGTCGGCCGCCGAGAAGTCGTCCTGGAAGTCCTTCAGCGCGCCACAGAACTCCTTGGTCGACGGCGCACTGTCCGCACCCCCGCCACCTCCGCCGCCGCCCCCGCAGCCGACGGCACCGCCGGCGACGAGGACGAGGCTCGCAGCGAGAAGCCCGAGCTTCATCAGCTCCCGCCGCTGGAGGCGCCGCCGGAGTCAGTGCTGGAGCCGCTGCTGCCGCCCCCGATGTCGGGGCAGGTCTTGTCGAGGTATGCGGTGAACGCGTCGACCTTCTTCTGGTCCGCGGCGCTGAAGGTGGCGTCCAGGCCGGCCATGTCCTCGGACGAGGCGTTGTCGGGCAGCGAGTCGATCGCGTCGAGGGTGAGCTGCAGCCCCTCCTTCGCGTCGGCAGGGATGCCGTCGGGAGTTCCGGCGTCGCTGATCCGCTTCGCGGCCTTCTTGAGGATCTCCCCCAGGTTGGCCTCGTTCCCGGTGACGCCAGACAGGTCGTCGTAGAAGGCCTGGAACGCCCCGCAGAAATCGTCCGTCGAAACGCTCTTGCCAGCAGCTCCGCCGCCACCGCTGTCGTTTCCGCAGCTGACGGCCCCGCCTGCGACGAGGACGAGGCTTGCTGCGAGCAGTCCGAGCTTCATGTGTTCTCCCCACATCGGTTCCGTCGGGCCCAGCCTCGCACGATCGGCCGGACGGAGGGCAGGTCGGGTCAGCCGCCGCCGCCGTTGCGGTACTTGCAGGTGTCATCGAGATAGGCCTCGAACGCCATCGACTTGGCCTTCTCGTCGCTGGTGAACTGGAGGACGGCGCCGATGTCGTCCTTCCCCGCGTCGTCGGGCAGTCCGATGATCTTGTCGAGCGTCAGCTCCAGCCCCTCGCGGGCAGCGTCGGTGATGTCGTCGGGCGTGCCCGTGTCCTTGAGCTCCTGCGCCGCGTTCTTGAAGGTGGCCACGCCGGCCGCGAGGTCGGTCGCGTCGATCGCGGAGAAGGTGTTCTCGAACTTCTCGGCCGCCGCGCAGAACTCCTCGACCGACACCGACTGGTCGCCCACGGCCTTGCCGCCGCTCGAGTCGTCCCCACCACAGGACACCAGCCCCGGTACGACGAGCAGGACCCCAACCAGGGCCAGTCCCAGCTTCATGGGCCCTCACCCTGCCATGCGGGACCGGGCAGCAGGAGCGCTCGCTCCAGCAGCTCGAAGTACGCCGCCCGCGGCACCTCGACCGCACCGAGGCTGGCCAGGTGCGGGGTCAGCCACTGGACGTCAAGCAGCCGTCCGTCCACGGCATCCGCGGTCAGCATCGAGACCAGCGCGACCAGCGACACCTTCGACGCGTCCCGGACCCGGTGGAACATCGACTCACCCGCGAACAGCCCCCCGATCGCCACGCCGTACAGCCCACCGGCGAGCTCGCCGTCCCGCCACGCCTCGACCGAGTGCGCCCAGCCCAGCCGGTGCAGCTCGCCGTACGCCGAGGCGATGTCGCGGGTGATCCACCCGGCGTCCCGCGCCGGGTCGCCGCAGTGGGCCACCACCTCGTCGAAGACGGTGTCGACCCGGATCTCGAAGTCGTGACACGAGCGTCGCAGTGAGCGGGAGACGGCCAGCCCGTCCAGCGGCACGATGCCCCGGGCCAGCGGCGAGAACCAGTGCATCGGCGGCCGCACGCCGTGCTCGGGCATCGGGAAGATCCCGTTGCGGTACG
>JAWWPK010000543.1:0-3399 GCA_033854925.1 Nocardioidaceae bacterium
CGCCCTGCCGGCGGAACATCTGGGCGGACTCGCCGGTGATGTCGCGCAACCGGGCCAGCACGGGGCCGGCGGTGGCCAGCAGCCGGTCCTCGCCGGCGGCGGCGGACAGCTCGGACAGTCGCGGACCGAGGATGAACCGGCCCTGCATGTCACGGGCGACCAGGCGGTGGTGCTCCAACGCCACCGCGAGCCGGTGTGCGGTCGGCCGGGCGAGCCCGGTGCCGGCGACCAGGCCGGCCAACGTGGCTGGTCCGGACTCCAGCGCGGTGAGCACGAGCGCGGCCTTGTCGAGTACGCCGACGCCGGAACCCCCACTGGTGCTGTCCATATTGCAATACTGCCGTCTCAGATCATGGGATGCAAGGTCTACTATCGGACGGTTGAGTGGGAACGGGTCACGAGGGAGTGGTCATGGGCAGGACATTGACCGAAAAGGTCTGGGACGAGCACGTCGTACGGTCAGTGACCGGGGAGCCGGACCTCCTCTACATCGACCTCCATCTCATCCACGAGGTCACCAGCCCGCAGGCGTTCGAGGGGCTCCGGCTCAGCGGCCGAACGGTCCGTCGCCCCGACCTGACGATCGCGACCGAGGACCACAACGTCCCGACCGTCGACTGGGACAAGCCGATCAAGGACCCCGTCTCCCGCATCCAGGTCGAGACCCTGCGCAGGAACGCCGAGGAGTTCGGGGTTCGGCTGCACCCGCTGGGCGACCTCGACCAGGGCATCGTCCATGTCGTCGGCCCGCAGCTCGGCCTCACCCAGCCGGGCATGACGATCGTCTGCGGAGACAGCCACACCAGCACGCACGGCGCGTTCGGCGCGATCGCGTTCGGCATCGGCACCTCCGAGGTCGAGCACGTCCTGGCCACCCAGACCCTGATGCAGGCCAAGCCGAAGACGATGGCCGTCACCATCACCGGCAGCCTGCCCGCCGGTGTGACGGCCAAGGACCTCGTGCTGACGCTGATCGCACACACCGGCACCGGCGGCGGCCAGGGCTACATCGTCGAGTACCGCGGACAGGCCATCGAGGAGCTCTCGATGGAGGGCCGGATGACGGTCTGCAACATGAGCATCGAGTGGGGAGCGAAGGCCGGACTCGTCGCACCCGACCAGAAGACCTTCGACTACATCGAGGGCCGACCCGAGGCGCCGAAGGGTGCGGAGTGGGAGGCGGCGCTGGCTTACTGGAAGACCCTGGTCACCGACCCCGACGCGGTCTACGACGAGGAGATCGTCCTCGACGCCAGCACCATGACCCCGTTCGTCACCTGGGGCACCAACCCCGGCCAGGGGGTGCCGCTCGGTGCCAGCGTCCCGAGCCCCGACGACTTCGAGGAGTCCCAGGACCGGGTCGCCGCGGAGAAGGCGCTCCAGTACATGGCGCTCGAGGCCGGCACCCCGATGCGCCAGATCAAGGTCGACACCGTCTTCGTCGGCTCGTGCACCAACGGCCGGATCGAGGACCTCCGCCTCGCGGCCGAGATCGTGAAGGGCCGGCACGTCGACCAGGACACCCGCCTGCTCGTCGTGCCCGGCTCGGTGCGGGTCCGCCTGCAGGCCGAGGACGAGGGCCTCGACGTGATCTTCAAGGAGGCCGGAGCCGAGTGGCGCGGCGCGGGCTGCTCGATGTGCCTGGGCATGAACCCGGACACCCTCGAGCCCGGCGAGCGCAGCGCGTCGACGTCCAACCGCAACTTCGAGGGCCGTCAGGGCAAGGGCGGTCGCACCCATCTCGTGTCGATCCCCGTAGCCGCCGCGACCGCCATCCGCGGCACGCTCTCCTCGCCCGCCGACCTGGACCCGATCGGAGCCGACAGCTGATGGACGCGTTCACCTCGCACACCGGCGTCGGCGTACCCCTGCGCCGCAGCAACGTCGACACCGACCAGATCATCCCGGCGGTCTACCTCAAGCGGGTCAGCCGCACCGGCTTCGAGGACGGGCTCTTCGCCGCGTGGCGCAACGACCCCGACTTCGTGCTGAACCGCCCCGAGTACGCCGCGGCCTCGGTGCTCGTCGCCGGTCCCGACTTCGGCACCGGCTCGTCGCGGGAGCACGCCGTGTGGGCGTTGATGGACTACGGCTTCCGCGTGGTCATCTCCTCGCGGTTCGGCGACATCTTCCGTGGCAACTCGGGCAAGGCCGGGCTGCTTGCGGCGAAGGTCGACGAGAAGGTCGTGCAACGGCTGTGGGACTTCCTCGACGACAACCCGGGTGGACTGATCAACGTCGACCTCGACTCGCGCACGGTGAAGGCCGGCGATGGTGTCGACGCGATCGAGGACTCCTTCGACATCGACGACTACACCCGGTGGCGGCTGCTCGAGGGGCTCGACGACATCGGGATCACCCTCGGACATGACGACGACATCGCAGCGTTCGAGGCGACGCGTCCGTCGTTCAAGCCCGAAACCATTCACTCCTGATCTTCGAGCACTTTGCGTCTTACCTGTCGAAAAACGTCGCGTCACCACCTCTCGTTCTCGCGTCGACTGCGGTCCTGCATCGCGTCACCACTGGCAGACGGATTTGCTCGATTTCCCAAGCCCGCTTGGGAAATCGTGACGTTGTCGATGAGTTCGCATGTTCCGCGTCGATAGTGAATGCGCCGTCGGCCTACGGGCCCAATGCCCTTCGTCAGTGCGTTCGCGCACGTCACGGGCGGTTGAGAACCCCCGAAAAATATGACGATTCATGCGGCGTGGTCGTTGTTACTGGCGCTTGGTTTTCCTAGGTTGCCTTACATGAACCGGATCACCGGTTCCGATTGAGTAGGACATCCGGAAGGGAAGCTCGTGAACAAGAATCAACTCATCGAGGCTTTGGCAGCTCGGTACGACGGCAACAAGAGGGCCGCTCGTCACGCGCTCGAGTCGGTCCTCGACACCATCACACGTGAGGTGGCCAAGGGTGAGAAGGTGGCCATCACGGGCTTCGGCTCCTTCGAGAAGCGAGTTCGCAACGCACGCATGGTCCGCAACCCGCGAACCGGCGAGCGGATCAAGGCCAAGGCGAAGCAGGTGCCCAAGTTCACTGCCGGCCAGGACCTGAAGAACATCGTCTCGGGCGTCAAGAAGCTGCCGAAGCTCACGCTCGAGGCCGCCGCTCCAGTCGTTCGGGTGGCCGCTGCTGCTGCCCCGGCGAAGAAGACGACGACCAAGAAGACCGCCAAGAAGGCCGCGAAGAAGGCGCCGGCGAAGAAGGCCGCTGCCAAGAAGTCGACGGCCAAGAAGGCGGCCAAGAAGGCACCTGCCAAGAAGGCCCCGGCGAAGAAGTCCGCTGCGAAGAAGGCACCGGCCAAGAAGGCACCGGCGAAGAAGGCCGCGAAGCGGGCCCCGGCCAAGAAGGCCGCCAAGAAGGCACCGGCGAAGAAGGCCGCCAAGCGGGCCC
>JAWWPK010000544.1:0-2730 GCA_033854925.1 Nocardioidaceae bacterium
GGCCGTGGGATGAGCGCGGACCCCAACCGGGTCCCGTGGGGCAACATGTACGAGTTCACGCTGGCGGGCACGTTCGTGGTCGCGGCGTTCTTCCTCGTGATGAGCCGCCGCTACGCGCTCGACTGGCTCGGTCCCGTGGTCGTCACTTTCGTGCTGGCCCTGCTGATGGTCGCCGTGGTCTGGCTCTACGACCCCACCGGCCCGCTGCCCGAGGCGCTGAACAGCTACTGGCTGGTGATCCACGTCGTCTCGGCGATCACGGCGACCGGCGCGTTCACCCTCGGCGGGATGACCTCGGTCGCCTACCTGCTGAAGCGGCGTCGCGGCGATGCCGCCGCCACCGGGGTCTGGGCGCGGATGCCGTCGCTGGAGAAGCTGGACCTCATCTCTTACCGGATCCACGCCTTCGGCTTCCCGATCTGGACCTTCGCGGTCCTGATCACCGGTCCGATCTGGGCACACCAGGCCTGGTCGTCGTACTGGAACTGGGACCCCAAGGAGGTGTGGGCGTTCATCACCTGGGTCGTCTACGCGGCCTACCTGCACGCCCGTACGACGGCCGGCTGGCGCGGCCGCAACGCCGCGATCCTGGCCTTGGTCGGGACGCTGACCCTGTGGTTCAACTTCATCGGGATCAACTACTTCTCGAGCTCGAGCCAGCACTCGTACGCCAAGGCGGCCGCGCCGTTCGAGCAGCCGCGGTAGCTCTGGCCCCGCGGCTCAGTCGAGCTCGTCCAGCTCTGCGGTGTCCACGTCCTCGTCGTCGGCGGGCGCGTAGCCGTCGGTGGCGTTCCGCTTCTCCTCGGGCTCCTTCTCGAGGTCCTCCTCGACGGTCGCCGAGTCCATGCCCTCCTCGTCAGGGACGGCTTCGACGTCGGAGCGGGGCTCGATGTCGTGCGGGTCGTTCGGGTCGGGCGGTGGGCGCATTCCGGTGCTGGTCATGGCGACCCGGTACCCGACAGGCGCGGCTCACTCCGCGTCGACGATCGTCCCCGCGTTGTCGGTGTCGAGGAAGCGTCCGATGACCATCCGCTGGATCTGGTTGGTGCCCTCGAAGATCTGCATCACCTTCGCCTCGCGCATGTAGCGCTCGACCGGGAAGTCCCGCGTGTAGCCGTAGCCGCCGAAGACCTGGACGGCGTCGGTGGTGACCTTCATGGCGTTGTCGGTCGCGACCAGCTTGGCGATCGAGGCCTCCCGGCTGAACGGCAGCCCGCGGTCGCGGAGTCTGGCGGCGTGGAGGGTGATCGCCCGGGCCGCCTGGGTGTTGGCCTCCATGTCGGCGAGGACGAAGGCGAGCCCCTGGTGGTCGATGATCCGCTTGCCGAAGGTCTCCCGCTCCTGGGCGTAGGTGACCGCAGCGTCCAGGGCGCCCTGGGCCAGCCCGGTCGCGACCGCGGCGATGCCCAGTCGGCCGGAGTCGAGGGCGGCGAAGGCGATGTGCAGGCCGTCGCCCTCCGCACCGATCAGCCGGTCACCGGAGATCCGGACGTCGTCGAAGTTCATCGCCGAGGTGGTGGAGCCGGTCATCCCCATCTTCTTCTCGGGCGGGTTCGCGCTCAGCCCGGGGGCATCGGCGGGGACCAGGAAGCAGGAGATGCCGTTACGCCCCTCGCCGGTGCGCGCCATCACCTTGTAGAAGTCGGCGAAGCCGCCGTGCGTCGTCCAGGCCTTGGTGCCCTTGATCACCCAGTCGTCGCCGTCCCGGCGCGCGGTGGTCCGCATGGCGGCCGGGTCGGAGCCGGCGTGCGGCTCGGAGAGGCAGTACGCCCCGAGCAGCTCGCCGCCGAGCATGTCCGGCAGCCACGCCTGCTTCTGCTCCTCGGTGCCGCGGGTGGCCAGGCCGTAGCAGGACAGCGCGTGCACAGAGATGCCGACGCCGACCGAGGCCCAGACCGCGCCGACCTCCTCGAGCACCTGCAGGTAGACCTCGTACGGCACCGCGCCGCCGCCGTACTCCTCGGCGTAGGGGAGGCCCAGCAGCCCGGCCCGGCCGAGCTTGAGGAAGATGTCGCGCGGAAAGGCGCCGTCCTCCTCCGCGGCGACCGACCGCTCGGCCAGCTCGTCGGCGGCGATCTGCCGGACCAGCTTCACGAGCTCGGCGGTCTCCTCGGTGGGCAGCACCCGGCGAGCAGTCATGCGGCCACAGTAGTTGGATGTCCGAGCATCACCACCCGCCTACTGTGTGGGCCGTGCCCGAGACCGAGCCCGAGACCCGTGAGGACGTCGAGGACGTGCAGGACGTCGACGACGAACAGCCGCTGCGCTGGTACGTGATCGCGGCGTACATGGCAACGGTCATCGGTGGTTTCGCCCTGGCGGTCGTGCTCACGGCGACCTGGTTCACCGACTGCCACGAGGGCTCGGGCACCGGCAAGACGACGTCGTTCGCCGGCGACTCGGCCCGCGCCACCCTGTGCGAGTCCGGGCACGGGGCCGCCGGACTGCTGGTCCCCGGCGGGTGGCTGGTCGGGCTCGCGCTGGCGACCCTGGCATTGGCGCGGTGGGGAGGCGGCCGGGGCAGGGCCGCGCTGCTCGCCCTGCTGTTCGTGGCCCCGGCGGCGCTGCCCTCGGCGGCGTACGCCGGACTGGGCCGCTCCGGCACCGACTGCACCGGCGACACGCTCCAGACCTACCGGGAGTGGGTCGACGACGGCGCCAAGGGACAGGCACCCTACGACTGCCGCAAGTACTGAACCGAGAGGAAGAAATGACCGACGAGGCTGTCCT
>JAWWPK010000545.1:0-6887 GCA_033854925.1 Nocardioidaceae bacterium
GGTCCGGCCGACGCCGTGGCCGCCGAACTGCAGGTTCACCGAGAGACCGGCCGCGCGGGCGGTGTCGCCGATCGCGGCCGAGATGTCGTAGAGCCGGTTGCCGACCTGCGCCTGGCCGATCCCGGCCTCGAGCGCACGGGTGGCGACGTCGATCAGCGCGAGGTCCTGCTCACGCGGCGTACCGACCACCAGGCTGAGCGCCGAGTCGGACACCCAGCCGTCGACGCTGCACGCGAAGTCGAGCGAGAGCAGGTCACCGTCCTGGAGCACGTAGTCGCGGGGGAGTCCGTGCAGCACGGCGTCGTTGACACTGGTGCACAGCACCTTCCCGAACGGCGAGGCGCCGAACGACGGGTGGTAGTCGATGTAGCAGGACTCGGCGCCGCGCTCCTTGATCATCTCGTGTGCGAGCCGGTCCAGGTCGAGCAGGTTGACGCCCACGTCGGCGGCGTCGCGCAGCGCGACGAGGACCTCGGCGACGAACCGACCGGCCGGTTTCATCGCCTCGATCTGCGCGGGCGTGCGGAGCTCGATCATGTCGCGACCCTATCGACGGGCCCCTAGTGTCACTTGCATGGACCTCGTGCTCGGAACGATGTACTTCGGCACCCGGACCGACGAGGCGACGTCGTTCGCGATGCTGGACCGCTACGTCGCCGCGGGCGGTCGGGTGCTGGACACCGCGAACTGCTACTCGTTCTGGACCTCGCCGACCGGCCACGGCGGCCAGAGTGAGTCGGTGATCGGCCGGTGGCTGGCGGCGAACTCCGGACTCCGCGACGAGCTGGTGGTCGCGACCAAGGTCGGCCAGGAGCCGGTCGAGGGCGGGGGAGTCGAGGGGCTGTCGGCCGGAGTCATCACCCGCGAGGCCGCCGCCAGCCGTGAGCGGCTCGGGGTCGACCTCCTCGACGTCTACTGGGCACACGGCGAGGACCGCGCCACGCCGCTGGAGGAGACGGTGGCGGCGTTCGGTGCGCTCGTGGCCGACAGCGTGGTCCGGCGGCTCGGCGTCTCCAACCATCCCGTCTGGCGGGTCGAGCAGGCGCGTCTTCTCGCGGAGGCACAGGGAGTCGAGCCCTACTCCGCCCTCCAGCTGACCACGTCGTACGTCGAGCCCCGGCCCGGTGCACCCGTGGAGGGCAAGGACCACCGCTTCGGCTTCGTCAGCGACGAGACCGTGGACTACCTGGCGGAGCACCCGGACCTCGAGCTCTGGGTCTACAGCCCGTTGGTGCAGGGCAGCTACGACCGCGCGGACCGGCCGTTCCCCGCGGCGTACGACCACCCGGGCACGACCGCGCGGCTCGCGGCGCTGGCCTCGGTCGCGTCGTCGCGTGGCGTCGCTCCCTCGCAGGTGGTGCTGGCGTGGCTCCTGGCGCGTGGGTGGAAGCCGATCGTCGGCGTCAGCACCCTGGACCAGCTGGACTCCGCGCTCGCGGCGGCCTCGCTCGAACTGTCGACGGAGGAGCTCGCGGCGCTCGACGCGCCGCAGTAAGGAGCACTTCCTCTGCTCACAGCAGAACGGCCCTCGGCGGAATCGCTGGAACCGCGGACGAGGGGCACGCAGGCTCGAAGGCATGAGCCACTCCATGAACTCGGGGCCCAACCCCGCAGGCCTGTCGGCGGCCGACCGCCTGCTGCACCAGCGCATCATCGTGCTCGGCCAGGAGGTCGACGACGCGATCGCCAACAAGCTGTGCGCGGAGCTGCTCCTGCTCTCCGCCGAAGACCCGCGACGCGACATCGCGCTCTACATCAACTCACCCGGCGGCTCGGTCTCGGCCGGCCTGGCGATCTACGACACCATGCGGCTGATCCCCAACGACGTGGCGACGCTGTCGATGGGGCTGGCCGCGAGCATGGGGCAGTTCCTGCTGTCCGCCGGCACGCCGGGAAAGCGGTTCGCGCTGCCGCACAGCCGGATCCTGATGCACCAGGGCTCGGCGGGCATCGGCGGGACCGCGATGGACATCGAGATCCAGGCCGAGAACCTCGAGCACACCAAGAACGTGATGATGCACCTGATCGCCGAGCACACCGGGCAACCGGTCGAGAAGATCGAGCAGGACGCACGGCGGGACCGGTGGTTCACCGCCGAGGAGGCGCGCGAGTACGGCTTCGTGGACCAGGTGCTGACCGACGTCTCCTCGGTCACGCCGACGCGGGCCGGCGGCGCTGCGTTCGGCATGGCCCCCGTCGATGTGCGGAGTGCCCGATGAGCAGCTACACGATCCCGAGCGTGGTCGAGAAGACCCTCCGCGGGGAGCGGGCGGTCGACATCTACAGCCGGCTGCTCACCGATCGGATCGTCTACATCGGCACCGAGATCGACGACGGCGTCGCCAACGTCGTCATCGCGCAGCTCCTGCACCTCGAGTCGGAGAGCCCGGAGTCGCCGATCGAGCTCTACCTCAACTCACCGGGCGGCTCGGTCACCGCCATGCTCGCGGTCTACGACACGATGCAGTTCATCGGCTCCCCGGTCGGCACGACGGCGATAGGGCAGGCCGGCTCCTCGGCCGCGGTGCTGCTGGCTGCGGGGGAGCCGGGGCGCCGGCTGGTTCTGCCGCACTCCCGGGTGGTGCTGCACCAGCCCTCCGGTGGTGGGCAGGGCGCGCTGCCCGATCTCGCCCTGCAGGCGAAGGAGATCGTGCGGCTGCGCGCCCAGATGGAGGAGATCCTGGCCAGGCACACCGGCCGTGACGTGGTGCAGATCCGGGAGGACACCGACCGCGACCTGGTGCTGTCGGCACAGGAGGCCGTCGACTACGGGCTGGCCGACGCGATTCTGGACAACCGGAAACTGATGCTCTCTCGCCCTTGAACTCAACTTAACTTTAAGTTTCATGATGGAGGCATGACTTCTCCTGTTGCTGTCATCACCGGTGCCTCCCAGGGTCTCGGCCGCGCGCTCGCCCACGAGCTGGCGAGCCGCGGCTGGTCCCTCGTCCTCGACGCGCGGCACGAGGCCGCGCTGACCGACGCCGTCCGCGCGCTGCCAGGCGGCCCGCACCCGGCCATCGCCGGCGACGTCGCCGATCCGGCGCACCGTCGCGACCTGGCCGACGTGGCCGCTGAGCTGGGCGGCGCCAGCGCCCTGGTTAACAACGCCAGCACCCTGGGCACCAGCCCGCTGCCGACGTTCGACGAGCTCGACGCCGCGACGTACCTCCACATCCTCCAGGTCAACCTGGTCGCCCCGATGGCGCTGGCCGCGGCGCTGCTGCCGCAGCTGCGCCCCCGCGGCGGCGTGGTCCTGAACCTGTCGTCGGATGCATCCGTCGAGGCCTACGAGACCTGGGGTGGCTACGGATCGTCCAAGGCCGGGCTCGACCACGCGACCCGGGTGCTGGCCGCCGAGGAGCCCGCGCTGAGGGTGTACGCCGTCGACCCCGGCGACATGCGCACCCGGATGCACCAGGACGCGTTCCCCGGCGAGGACATCTCCGACCGGCCGGAGCCGACGGTCGCCGTGCCGGCGCTGCTCCGGCTCCTGGAGGGAGCGCTGCCCAGCGGTCGCTACCGCGCGTCCGAGCTGCTGGCCGCCCACACGGAGCTGGCGAACGCATGACCACCGCGGCCACAGAAACGAGGTTCGTGCTGCCGCCCGGCAGCGAGGCGAGCACGCCGCCCGAGGCCCGCGGCCTGGCCCGCGACGAGGTCCGGTTGGCCGTGGTCACCGAGGACCGGACCCACCACCGGCAGGCGCGAGAGCTCCCGCTCTGGCTGGAGCCCGGCGACCTGCTCGTCGTGAACACCAGCGCGACCCTGCCCTCGGCGCTGGAGGTGCAGCGGCACGGCTGTACCTGGGGGCTGCACGTCTCCGCCGAGCTGGACGACGGGGCCTGGGCGGTCGAGCTGCGCCGTCCGGGCAACACCGGGCCCGCCGTGCCGGAGCCCGGCGAGGTGCTGCGGCTGCCCGGCGGCGTACGGCTGCGGATCGCGGCGCCGCACCCCGACGACCAGACCCGGCTGTGGCGGGCGACCACGCTGCCGGTGGTGGACCGGGTGGCATACCTGCGCCGACACGGGTCGCCGATCCGCTACCCCTACCTGCACGGTGCGTGGCCGATCGAGGACCTGCAGAACGTCTACGCCGCCGTCCCCGGCAGCGCCGAGATGCCGAGCGCCGGACGCCCGCTGTCGCACAGGGTGCTGGTCGACCTGATGTCCGCCGGGGTCGTGGTGGCGCCGCTGGTGCTGCACACCGGTGTCGCCAGCCAGGAGTCGCACGAGCCGCCGCAGCCCGAGTTGCTCTCGGTCCCCGCGTCGACGGCCCGACTGGTCAACGTCACCCGCGCCGCCGGCGGCCGGGTCGTCGCGGTGGGGACCACGGTGGTCCGGGCGCTCGAGACCGCCGCCTCCGTCGAGGGCGCCGTGGCGCCGTACGACGGTTGGACGTCGCTGGTGCTCTCGTCCGCGCGCCCGGCGCGGGTGGTCAGCGGACTGCTCACCGGGCTGCACGAGCCGGAGGCCAGCCACCTCGACCTCCTCGAGGCGGTGGCGGGACGGTCGCTGGTCGACCGGGCCTACGCCGACATCACCACAGAGGACGCGCCGCACTACCTGTGGCACGAGTTCGGGGACTCGATGCTGTTGCTGCCCTGAGACCCGGTGTTGAAAACGGTCTGTGGTCCGGTTTGATGGGGTGGTGACCGAAATCGTTGACGCCACCATCGCGGAGCTCCGCACCATCCACGACCGGCTCGCAGCCCTGGTGGCCGGGCTGCCCGCTGACCAGCTGACTGCCCCGAGCGGTGCGGAGGAGTGGACCATCGCCGATGTCCTCTCGCACATGGGCAGCGCAGCCGAGATCGGCTGGTACTCGCTCGAGGCCGCAGCGACCGGCGAGCGCGTCGATGCTCCGGAGAACCAGGAGGTCTGGGACCGCTGGAACGCGATGGCCCCGGCCGACCAGGCCTCGTCGTTCGTCCAGAGCGAGGAGCAGACGGTCGCGACGCTCGAGGGGCTGAGTCCGGAGCGCCGCGAGAGCATCACCATCGACCTCGGGTTCATGCCGCAGCCGCTCCCGCTCGCCAGCATCGTGGGCATG
This sequence comes from Nocardioidaceae bacterium, assembly GCA_033854925.1. Classification (GTDB taxonomy): domain Bacteria; phylum Actinomycetota; class Actinomycetes; order Propionibacteriales; family Nocardioidaceae; genus Nocardioides. Next base: position 5,054 of record JAWWPK010000545.1, read on the forward strand.
CGTCTCAACGAGCAGGCCCTCCACGGCTGGGACGTCGAGGTCGGCCTCGACCCGACCGCGGCCCTGAGCGAGAAGTCGGCTGCCTTGGTGGCCGAGCACTTCAGCTCGACGATGACCTACATGCTCGGCTTCGTCGGCAAGCCCGCGGCCGTCGGACCGGCCCGGGTCGGCATCGGCGGCTACACGATCGTGATCGCCGACACCGTGAGCCTCGAGGCAGGCGATGCCGACACCACGGCGACCTTCCAGGGACCGCTGGAAGCGGCCATCCGGCTGCTCGCCGGGAGGCTGAAGCCGCAGCACACGCCCGAGGGAGTCACCGTGACCGGCAACGTGACTCTCGACGACCTGCGAGCCGTCTTCCCCGGCTACTAGCGTCTGGCTACTAGGCCGCCAGGCAGACCGGCCCGCGGACCTCGCTGAGCCGTCGGGCGACGCGGATCGTCAGGTCGACCAGCCGCAGTCCCAGCGCACCGGCGACTGCCTGCAGCACCTCTGAGCTCGGCTCCTTGCGACCCCGCTCGATCTCGGAGAGGTACTGCGTGGAGACGCCGGCCTCCTCGGCGACGTCGGCGAGCGTCCGTCCGGCGTCGTGGCGCTCGTCCCGGAGCTCCTGGCCCGCGGCCTCGCGCCAGAGCGGCTCGCGCTCCGCCGGTGCGTCGGTCTCCGGCATCGGGAACGGAATCAGCTCACCCATGTCCGGAGGCTACGCCCGCCCGCCGTACGACGCGCCGGGTCGTGCGGGCCGTTCGCGCAGGGCGAACGCCCTGCCGCGGGGGAACGAGTGGCGGCGTCCTGCGTGACCCATTCGCGCAGCACGGCAGCCATGGCGGCGGCGCCGGCGTCGTTGTGGTGCACGTGCTCGACTCGAACTCGGGACGCAGCCACCCGTCGGGTCCCTCCAGGGCTTGGGCGTGGTCGACGTAGGTGCTCCGGGTGTCCCGGATCCACTCGTTGACGCGAATCCGCCCCGGCTGGCGCCCACGCTCACCGCACTGCTCAGCTGCGCAGCCACTCGCCGAGCTCGGCGTCCGTCAGCAGCTCCCGGGCCTCGGCCTCCCGCTCCTCGGGGACGAGGATGCGCATCTGCAGCCAGTTCATGTTGCCCTCGAGGCCACTGGTGTGCCGGTCCGCGACATGGCAGGGGATCTCCGCCTCCTGGAGCAACCCCTCGACCGCGGAGATCAGGGCGACGTCGTTGGTGCGGATCAGCTCAGCCATGTCAGCCACAACGTACGACAAGCGCTTAGGGTGCCGGGGTGGTGGGGCGCATACGGGTGGTCGACGGGTTCGCCGACCAGGTCGACGGTGGGAGCGACGGCGAGCGCAACGTCGCGCTGTGCGACGCCTTGGACGTGTTCGTGCACGTGTCGCAGACCCGAGGGTGCTGAGGTGCGAGGACGCCAGCGAGGTACGCCGGACGAGAGCCGCTGGGACCGTTCGGACTGGTGGGGAGTCGTCATCGACTCCCCGGACCCGAAGGCGCTGGCGGGGTTCTACTCCGAGCTGCTGGGCTGGCAGCTCTGGAAGCCGGACGAGATGGATCCCGGCGAGGCCGCGATCGACTCGGGCGAGGGGGTCGTCGGCATCACCTTCCACCTCAAGGAGGACTACGTCCGCCCGGTCTGGCCGAACACCCCGGGCGAGCAGCAGATGATGATGCACCTCGACTTCGAGGTCTCAGACCTGGCCGAGGCCACGGCGTACGCCCTGGAGAACGGCGCCGAGCTGGCGGCGTTCCAGCCGCAGGACGACGTGCGGGTGTTCTACGACCCGGACGGGCACCCGTTCTGCCTGTTCAGCCACGGCGGTTAGTTCGAGGGTCTTGCGAGCA
>JAWWPK010000546.1:0-5027 GCA_033854925.1 Nocardioidaceae bacterium
GAGACGAGGATCTCGTCGGCCTCGGCGCGCTGGAAGTGCTCGATGTGGTTGGGGTTGTTCACCTCGACGACGGTCCGCACGTGCGGGGCGATCGACTCGATCGCCATCACGCAGAGGATCGACTTCATGTCGGCCTCGTTCGAGCCGTCCGCCGGGCAGACGACCGCAGCCTGGGCGTCCTCGACACCCGCGCGCCTGAGGTCGTGGGCGGTCGTGATGTCACCGCTGACGAAGTAGACGCCCTCCCCCGCGGGGTTGTTGTCGGTGTCGTGGATCACGACGATCTTGGTCGTGTACTCGTCGGTCGACAGCTCCTGGATCAGCTCCCGCGCGGTCGAGTTCCAGCCGCAGACGATGATGTGGTCCCGGTATCCCGAAGCACCCATGCCCTGGCCCTCCTTGAGCAGGTAGTCGATGAGGAACCCGACCAGGGCTCCGGTGAGCGAGGCCACGATGGCGACGCCGAAGAGGATCAGCAGCCAGCTGAACGCGTAGCCGATCGGGGTCTTGACCTGCGAGGAGTCCCCCGCGCCCATCACGGTGGTGACCGACCAGTAGAGCCAGTCCATGAACTCGCTGAAGAACCCCCCGACCGAGTGCCAGGTGTGACCCTGCTTGTGGCGCTCGGACACGGTCACGAGGGCGGTCGCGATGATCAGGAAGCCCGTCAGCATCACGCCGATCTTGAAGAAGAACGAGCTGTCCATCCCGCTGGTGAGCCGCTTCACGTGGAAGGCAGCCCGACGCAGGAGCGGGATGGAGAAGAACGCCGTGAAGCGCGACGGAATCAGTGCCATGACGCCGGGGATCATCGCACCACCGGGGCCGACCCGGACATGACCTGTCCGGACCATTCCCTTTCAGGAGTCTGCGACCAGGTCCGGTCGCGCCTCGGCCAGGACGGCCTCCCGGTCCTCCGGCAGCACGAACCCGGCCGCGATCGCCGCGTCCGTCGCGACGGCGTACGCCGCGAGGTAGGCCGGGCGGTCAGCGTACCGCGCGCGGATCAGCTCGGGGTCCATCGGCAGGGTGGAGCCGAACAGCTGGCAGATGTCTGACGCGTCCGGCTCGGTGTCCCCGAGCAGCACCTCGACCGGCGCGTCGACGACCGGTGTGCGCACTCCACCACGGGTGTTGCCTGCTTCGTCGCGCACGAACCCATCGCCCTCCACCTCCAGGCGAGCCGCCGTCGGGGCGGGGTCGCCGCCCCGGGCCCACCCGTCCAGCCAGCGCAGCGCCGACCGGACGGCGTATGCCTGCTGGCCACGGTTGACGGGCCGCGGACAGTGCAGGAGCTCCTCGAACTCGCCGATCTGGAAGCGGTCGGCATGAGCGGTGCCGGCCACCTCCCAGAGGCGCACCTGGGCCGAGTCCGGCTGCCGGGCCGCGAGGTAGCGCAGCCGACCGGTCAGGTCCGTCTCGGTCTGCACCATGATCACGGGGACGTCGAGGTCGTCACGGATCAGCACCGGTTCGCCGTTGCGGAACTCCGCCAGGTCGATCCCGCGCAACGGCTCGCCCAGCGGCATGGCCGCACCGCCCCGGGAGTGGATGAGGAACCCGTCGAAGACGCCGGCCAGCAGGTGCACACCGTTGACGTACGTGGTCAGGGCATACGCCGACTGGGACTCTCCGACCGCGATCAACGCGTCCAGGTCGAGATCGCTGAGGCAGCAGTCGTCCTGGTCCAGCGCATCGACCACGGAGGAGAAGATGTCGTAGGCGAAGGCATCGCCGGGGTGGAACAGGGCCGCATACCGCGGCTTGGCCTTGAGCCCCTCCATCGCCAGGCCGGCGATGCCGACCGCGGCCGCTCCACCCTCGACCCCCACGTGCTGGGCGGAGATCCCGACCCACACATGACCGCGACGCACGATCTCGTCCGCCAGGTAGGTCCAGTCCGGCGCCGCATCGGAGCCGCTGCTGACGTTGAGCCACTCGGCGACCACGGTGCCGCTGAAGGAGGCCGGCGACTCGGGGCGCCGTACGACGACCCGGGTCGCGAACGACGCCTCGCGGTCTTCCTGCAGGGTCCAGCGACCGTCCGGAGGCTGGTCCCCTCGGTAGGAGACGGCGGTGCCGCGCGCGACGTACTCGTGCTCGACGTAGCCGGCGGCCGTCAGGTCGGGACCCGGCCGGGCCGAGAGCAGGCCCGACTCCCCCGGCGGGAGCTCCTGGAAGGTGGTCACTGGTCCCGCTGTGCCTTCTTCTGGGCCTGTGCGATCGTCTCCTCCACCAGCGAGTTGAGCCGGGCGCCGTTGGGCCAGCCGGCGTAGTGGCACAGGAAGATGACGATCTCGCGCAGCGCGGTCTCGTCGAGGTCGCCGGCCGCGAGCGCCGCGGGCACCTGGATCGTTAGCACGTCGTGGGCGCCGGTCCCGGCCAGCAGCCCGATCAGCAGCAGCCGGCGGTCGCGGTCGGAGAGCCCGGGCCGGCTCCAGATGTCGGCGAAGAGGTGGTCGGCGGTGTAGCGGAAGAAGTCTCCTTCGCCGTCCGACATCTCGAAGCCGTAGACCTCCTCCATCTTCTCCAGGCCGCGGCGGCGCTGCTCCGGAAGGTCGTCGAACTTGCCCATCAGAGACCGAGACCTTTCGCCAGGTTCTCCCGCGCGAGCTGCGCGAGCGGTACGTCGACCCCCAGTGTCCCGGCCAGCTCGATCGCGAACGACAGGTCCTTCTCGCCCAGCGCCCGGACGTGGTCGAAGACGGAGTGCCAGAACTCGTCGGGGTCGAGCTTCGCGGTCGTGTCGCGGTACATGATCGCGCCCGGCCCTCCGGTGATCCGGTCGGTGTGCCGCACCACCTCGCCCAGCGCGACCAGGTCCAGCCCGCCGGCCTCGGCCAGCCGCTGCGCCTCGGTCACCGCGGTGAACGCGACGAAGTGGATCAGGTTGCGCGCCAGCTTCATCCTCGTGCCGGCTCCGAGCGGGCCGGCGTGCACCACCTTGCTGCCCATCCGCGTGAGGACCGGCTCGGCGACGGCGTACGTCGCCTCGTCGCCCCCGACCATGATGGCCAACGTGCCGTCGGCGGCGCCCATCGGCCCGCCGCTGACCGGCGCGTCGAGCACGCGGACGCCCAGCGCCTCGAGCTCGGCCGGTGTCGACGGAGCCACGGTCGAGTGGACGACGAGCACCGGGGACGCCCCCGATCTGAACACCTGGGACGCGACGCTCCGGACCTGGTCGTCGTCGCGGACCATCACGCAGACCACGTCGACGCCCCTGGCCAGCTCGGCGACGGACTCCGCCACGCCGGCCCCGACCGCCGCCAGGTCGGCCGCCGGCTCGGGTGCGACGTCGTACACCGTGAGCGCGATGTCGTCGTCCGCCGCGAGCCGCAGCGCCATCGGCGTGCCGATGTTTCCCAAACCAACGAAACCGACCCTCAGCTGTTCGCTCATGACCGGAACGTCTGGCCGCCGTCGACCGCGATGATCTGCCCGGTCACCCACGCCGACTCGTCGGACAGCAGGAACAGGCACGCGCCGACCATGTCTCCGGGCTGCCCCATCCGCTTGATCGCCATCCCCTTGACCAGCTCCTTGGCGGCGTCCCCGGCCTGGGTGCGGGTCGCGGCCGTGTCGGTCGGGCCCGGCGCGATCGCGTTGACCCGAATGCCCATCCCGCCGAGCTCGTGCGCGAGCTGCTGGGTCAGGCCGTTCACGCCGACCTTGGCCAGGCCGTAGAAGCCGGAGTAGAGGTAGGCCGCCGTCGAGCTCTGGTTGACGATCGCGCCACCGCCGCGCTTCCGCATCTCGGGGTAGCAGGCCCGCGTCATCACCAGAGCGCCGTCCATGTTCACCGACATGAACCTCCGGTAGTAGTCCCAGTCGACGCTGATCAGCAGGTCGAACTGCATGTCGCCGTAGATCGCGGCGTTGTTGACGAGCAGGTCGATGCCGCCGTACGCCGCCACAGCCGCCTCGACCATCGCGGCCGCCGACTCGGCCGACGACACGTCGGTCCGCACGAACAGGCCACCGATGTCGGCGGCCACCTTCTCCCCCGCTTCGGCGTTCAGGTCGGCCACCACCACCGACGCACCTTCGGTCGCGAGCGCCCGCGCGTACGCCTCGCCGATCCCCTGTGCCGCGCCAGTCACCACTGCGACCTTGCCCTCGAACCGACTCACGGTTGGCACCTTCCGTCAGCCCCGCTGATCGAGCCTGTCGAGATCGCCGCAGGGTCGGCTCCCAGACTTCGCTGCGGTGGTCTCGACAGGCTCGACCGGCGAGCGGCCAGTCCTGCTGCATCCTGCGGTGCCGAGCTCATGCGGGCTCCGCCATGGTCTTGGTCTCCAGGTACTCCTCGAAGCCGGCCACGCCCATCTCCCGGCCGACCCCCGACTGCTTGTAGCCGCCGAACGGCGCGTCCGGGCTGAACCAGACGCCGCCGTTCACGGCGAGGGTGCCGGTCCGGATCCGCCGGGCCACCGCCCTGGCGCGCTCCAGGTCGGGCGAGTCGACCGAGCCGGAGAGGCCGTACGCCGACTCGTTGGCGATCCGGACCGCGTCGTCATCCCCGTCGTGCGGGATGACCACGAGGACCGGCCCGAAGATCTCCTCCTGCGCCAGGCGGGAGGTGTTGTCGAGGCCGGCGACGACGGTCGGCTCGACCCAGAAGCCGTCCTGCTCGATGACGTGGCCGCCGGTGGCGAAGGTGCCGCCCTCCTCGAGCGCGACCCGGAGGTAGGACTCGACCCGGTCGCGCTGCGCCTGCGAGATGACGGGGCCGCAGATCGCGCCGGGGTCACCGGGGTCCCTGGCGCCGATCGACTCCATCGTCGCGGCCGCGACCCGGACGGCCTCGTCGTACTGCTCGCGCGGTACGACGAGCCGGGTGGTGATGGCACAGCCCTGGCCAGCGTGGATGCAGGCGGCGAAGGCCGTCGCGCCGGCAACCGCGGAGACGTCCGCGTCGTCGAGCGCGATCGCGGCGGACTTGCCGCCCAGCTCGAGGAAGACCCGCTTGAGGGTGGGCGCGGCGGCGGTCATGATCGCCCGGCCGGTCGCGGTCGAACCGGTGA
>JAWWPK010000547.1:0-2678 GCA_033854925.1 Nocardioidaceae bacterium
ACGTGCACCCAGTCGGCGCTGCCGATCCGCGCGACCTCCTCGCCGAGCCTGGCGAAGTCGGCGTTGAGGATGCTCGGTGTGATCTGGATGCCCACGGGGGTCACCCTATTCAGACCTCATCGCTGCCGCGGTGACCTGCGCCGGACAGCGGCCCTCGGGTCGCCCGCAGGCGGCGAAGTCGCAGGTGCGGCACCACCAGGCACCGCCCTCCCCGGCACGGCGGCGCTCCACCCGAGCGGCCACCCGGGCCTCGACCACCTTGGCCAGCAGCTCTTCGAGGGCCATCGCCTCGTCGGCGGTGAGGCCGCTGGTCCCCTGGCGGATGACGGCGTTGCGCGCCGCCCGGGCCTCCGTGACTCGCCGTTGCCCGGTGGCGGTCAGCCGGACCTCGACCCGGCGTCGGTCCTCGCCGGGCCGGCGCTCCGCGAGGCCGACCCGCTCCAGCTGGCTGACCAGGCGTACGGCTCCCGAGTGGGTCAGCCCGAGGACACCGGCGAGGCGGCCGACGTGGGCACCGCCGAGGAACTCGTCCAGGGCCAGCAGCGCGGCCGTCGCGCTTCCGGAGACCCCGGACGCGCGCTCCAGCGCCGCCTGACCCTCCTCGGCCAGGTTGAGCGACAGGGAGGCCAGCAGGTTCTCCAGCCGGGGGTTTGCCGAGGTGGCCATGTGGTTATTGTATGAGTGAGTCATACAAATTCGAGGAGCTGACACACATGGCCGGGTACGAAGCCACTGCCAGGACCGACGTCGCCGCCACCCCCGAACGGGTGTGGGCCGCACTCACCGACCCGGAGCAGATCGCGGTCTACATGCAGGGTTCGAAGGTCACCACGACCTGGGAGGTCGGCAGCCCGATCACCTGGGACGGCGAGTACGACGGCCGCGCCTATCAGGACAAGGGCGAGGTGCTCACCTACGACGAGCCGAACGTCCTGTCGGTCACCCACTACAGCCCGATGATGGGCCAGCCCGACGAGCCTGAGAACTACCACACCCTCGTCTACACGCTCACCGCTGATGGCGACGGCACCCACCTCGAGCTCACCCAGGACGGCAACGAGAGCGAGGAGCAGGCCGAGCAGTTCAGCCAGAACTGGCAGTCCATGCTCGACGGCCTCAAGACTCACGTCGAAGCCTGACCTTCCAAGCCAGCGCTGGGACCCGCCCACCGCTCATCGACCGGCGGTGGTTCAGTCAGCTTCCGGTTCCTCCGGCGTCTCCTTGCCCTCGGCCTCGTCGCGCTCGGCCCACTCCAGCAGCGGGGCGATGTCGAAGACGTGCTTGTCGATCGCCTCGTGCAGATCACCGAGGCGGGCGAACCGGTCGGGGACCGTGAAGATCGTGAAGTCGTGCGGGTCGGCGTCGTCGACCTCGGACCAGTCGATGGGCGTGGAGACGCGGGCATCGGGCAACCCGCGGACGGAGTACGCCGCGGCGATGGTGTGGTCCCGCGCGTTCTGGTTGTAGTCGACGAACAGCTTGCGCGGGTCGCGGTCCTTGCGCCACCAGGTCGTGGTCACGTCGTTCGGCGTACGCCGCTCGATCTCGCGCGCGAAGGCCAGAGCTCCGCGGCGTACGTCCTTGAAGCCGTGGTCGGGGTGGATCCGCACGTAGACGTGCATCCCCTTGCCGCCCGAGGTCTTGGGGAAGCCGGTCGCACCCAGCTCGTCGAGCACCTCGTGGACGACGTGCGCGACGCGCTGGACCGTGGCGTAGTCGCACTCGTCGCCCGGGTCGAGGTCGATCCGCCACTCGTCGGGCTTCTCGGTGTCGGCGCGCCGGCTGTTCCACGGGTGGAACTCGACCGTCGACATCTGCACCGCCCAGATCACCGACCCGAGCTCGGTCACGCACAGCTCGTCGGCGGTGCGGCCCCAGCGCGGAAAGTACAGCTGCACGGTCTCGACCCAGTCGGGCGCGCCGGCCGGCAGCCGCTTCTGGTGCACCTTCTTGTCGGCCAGCCCCTTGGGGAAGCGGTGCAGCATGCACGGCCGCTCCCGCAGCGCGTTGACGATGCCGGGCCCGACGGCGAGGTAGTACTCGACCAGGTCGAGCTTGGTCGCCCCGCTCTCCGGGAAGTAGACCCGGTCGGGGTTGCTGACCCGCACCACCCGGTTGTCGACCTCGATCTCCACCGAGGGCGACTTCGACGAGGCCATGCCCAGACGCTAGTGGTTGCCGCCACAGAGGTCGGCCGGCCGCACCGTCACGGCGTAGGGCGCCGCGCACGTCCATTCCTCGTCGCCGCTCACATCGGCGATCTCGACGTACTCACCGTCCTCCAGCTGCCACGCCCGCAGTCGTCGGCTCACCGGATCGACCACCCAGTACGAGCGCACGCCGGCGTCGCGGTAGGCCGTCAGCTTGTCGCCGACGTCGCGGCGCCGCGAGCTCGACGAAAGAATCTCGACGGCCAGGAGGGGTGAACCTTCGACCTTGTCATCGCCGACGATCCGCCGCTCGAGGACCACGACGTCCGGCTGAAGGATGTCACCGGTGGGCAGATAGATGTCGAGGGGCGCAACGAAGACCTCGAGGCCGTCTGGCACAGCGGCGTGCAGCAGCAGGAAGACACGCTGCATCGCGCGCTGGTGGATGGGCCGGGGTGCGGGCGTCACGACGAACGCGCCGTCGAGCAGCTCGTAGCGCCGCCCGTACTCATAGGGCAGCGCCTCGAA
>JAWWPK010000548.1:0-4022 GCA_033854925.1 Nocardioidaceae bacterium
ACGAGGACAACCCGCCCGGCGGGTCCGTGGGTCTGCGCGTCGTGCCCGCGGCGACCTCGGGCAGCGAGGGAATGCCCCCCGCCCGAGCGCTGGAGGCCTACCAGCGCGCCGCCACGGTCCTGGAAGACGCCGACCCGGCATGCGGGCTCTCCTGGCCGCTGCTGGCGGCCATCGGCAGCATCGAGTCGGACCACGGCCGCGTCGACGGCACCGTGCTGGCTCCCGATGGTGTGGCGCACCCCCCGATCCTCGGCCCACCGTTGGACAGTGCAGGTTCAATGGCTCGGATCGTCGACACCGACGACGGCAGCCTGGACGGCGACGCGACAGTCGACCGTGCGGTGGGCCCGCTGCAGCTGATTCCGTCCACCTGGGCCGCCGTGGCGGTGGACGGCGACGGCGACGGCATCCGCAACCCCCAGGACATCGACGACGCCAGCCTGGCCGCGGCGGTCTACCTGTGCGCGTGGCACGACGACCTCGCCAGCGATGCTGGACGGCGCGCGGCGGTCTTCCGCTACAACCGGTCGTCGTCGTACGTCGATCGCGTGCTGCAGACCATGCAGCAGTACGCCGGCTCGACGGCTTCGGAGGTGGTGACGGTCCTCGCGACCAGCCTGGGCTCACCCTCTGTCGACGAGGACGCTACGGCAGCCGAGCCGCCAAGCTCCTCCGACCCCGACCTCACGTGGACGCTGCCGGTGGACGCCATCTGGGGGCTCCCACCCAGCACGGGGTGGGGGACCTGGCTACCCACTGCTCCCCCGCATCCGTCGCCCACTTCCTCGCCCATGCCCACGCCGACACCCACGGCAACCGTCACGCCGATTTCAGAGCCGACACCCACCCCAACTTCAGAGCCAACCGTCACGCCGACCATCACGCCGACCATCACGCCAACCATCACGCCAACTTCAGAGCCCACCCCGACGCCGTCCGCCACCCAGACCGCGGAGACGCCGCAGTCCGTCCCCCAACCGTCTCCCTCGAACGAGGCAACCGCCCTCCCGGACGGGGGGCCCACGTCCACTCCCCGTGACCCTTCGCCCTCGGGACCCTCCACGTCACCGGACGTGGAGATCCCCACTGGCCTGTCGCCCAGCGAGGCCGAGGCTTGGGCCAGCTGCCTGGGGGCCCTGGACGGCGACTCAGGCGGCACCGAGCTGACCGAATGCCTCGCGCAGGCCCTCGGGCTATCGATGGACGACCCCCGTCTTGCCTGGCTCCTGGCGCAGGTTCCCGTTCGGGAGAACGAGTGAGTGGCGTGGTGGGCGCCGCAGGCAAGACCGTGCTAGGCACGCCGAGCTGCCTCCGTGGCCACCACCAGGGTCAGTGCGAGCTGTGGACAGCTCCGGACGGCACGCCCGGCCTGCGCCAGCAGCCCGGCCGGCACCGCATCGGCTATCACCGGGTAGCCCCAGTCGTCGAGAGAGATCAACTCCGGAAGCACTTCATGGCAGAGACCGCGGCCCTGGCAGGCCTGCCAGTCGACCCGCAGGTGCGCCTCGCGTCCGGCGCGGGACGCGCCACCCCTGTCACCGCTCATCTCGGTGGCGTCCGTCCCAGGAGCAGTCGCCCAGAGCGTGTCGCCCGAACTCGTCGTCGAGGGCGAGCACCGCCGACGCCACCATGGCCGCCGTGCCATCAGGGTGTGCGCAGGATCCCCGGCCGGTGACCAACCGGGCGATCCGGACCACCTCCGAACGGTCGCCGCGGCCATCGGCCAGGTCGGACACCAGACCCGCCAGGGCCGGTAGGCCGTTCAGGCACGGCCCGCAACGGCCGGCTGTCTCCCCCGCGAGATAGGCCGCGATCCGTGCGGTTGCGACGACAGGGCAACCTCTGGGCACGAACGTCACGCCTGCGCCGAGGGTGAGGCCCCGTCGCTGCATGTCAACGTGTGAGACCGTCATCGTCTCGAGCGCCCCTTGGGGAGCCCAACGACCATGGAACCCCCCGACGAGCACCGGACCCCGGAGCGCGACCGGATCGAGCACGTCACGCCACGGCGTCCCGAGCTGCACCTCGAGCACCCTTCGTCGCTCCTCGTCATCGACGGTGAGCAGAGTCGTCTGCCCGGCGCTCGCGGGAATGTCGGCCGAGGCCGGACGCAACATCAGGGCCGCGACATGCGCGAAGGTCTCGGCGTTGCTGAGCAGAGTGGGCCGGCCACGGAGCCCCTCGAGCGTGGCGGGGCGTAGCCCGGTGACCGGGAGATTCTCCCGTCCCTCGATCAGCTCGAGCACGGCCCGCGCCTGGCCCGAGACGAAGCCCGGCCGCGCCAGATGGACGTCGAATTTCACGCCGTCTTCGCGCGCGTCGCGCTCTCGGACCGCCCTGCCGATCGACTCCTGGACGATCGGCCGGTCTCCGGGCACGACCACGTGCACCGTTCGCGAGCCGAGCACCCGAGCGGCAAGCACCGCGCCGTCCAGCACGAGATGTGGCGCGAGCACGGCCAGGACGGAGTCCTTCGCGCTCAGGGGCTCCCCCTCGCAGGCATTCACCACCACCGGAGGCCGCCGCGCCCTTTGCACGGCACGCAGCTTCTCGGCGAACGGGAAGCCGGCCCCGCCGCGTCCCCCCAGCGCGGCCTGTTCGACAGTGCCGACGAGGTGGCTGGTGCTCACGTGTGGCAATGGGCCGCGAAGTGCCCGGTGCGAAGCCAGCCCCGGTCCGGACCTGATCCCGGCCAGCAACGACGAGCCGGGCAGCACCTCCACACCGAGCGGGGCCACCACGAGCGCAGCCGCAGAGCCGAACGTCGTGGTCATCGGGCCACCTGCGATCCGCGGGTGCGCATCCTGTGGCCCGCCAGTCTGACCAGGATCGCGAGCCCCACGCAGGCCAGTGAGGCGACGTAGAGGAGACGCACCCAGGGCTCAGCGACGTCAGTGCCAGTGCCGAGGCCGTGGACAACGCCCAACGCCCACGCGCCGTACGTCGTCCAGTGGATCGCGCGCCAGGCGCGGTGGCCGAGCCGGGTGCGCACGGCACTGGACAGCGCCGCTGCGAGGATCAGGTCGCTGCCCACTGTCCCGAGCCCCAACCACCACGGTCGGTAGGACAGCGCCCACGGGGCGAACGCCTGCCACCAGCGGATGTCGACGTACTCGTCGGCGACCGCGCTGGAGGCATGAACAACCAGCAGGCCAACACACAGCACGCTGAGGTTGCGGTGCAGTGCAGGAACCACGAAGCCCGGAACCCGACCGCCGGCCCTCGAGTGCCGCCCCACGACGCCCAGCACCGTGACCAGGGTCAACAACGCCACCAGCACCACACCTGTGCCGCGGTTGACGTACCACAGCAGGGGGCCGTCACTCATGCCACGACGCGGTCGCTCGGCCACGCCGCAGTGGTGGTGACGAGTCCACTCTCGTGCACGAGTCGCGCGCCGACCTCGTGCGACTCGAGCCACGGCAGCGCAGCACTGCCGAGCACAAGTGCGGCGGTGCTGGCGATGTTCGCGGCCAAGCAGGAGCCGCCGGCCGCCGTGACGGTACGGACCGGCCCTGTCACCGGCGCGTTCGTGCGGGGGTCGACCAGGTGATGCACCTCTCCGTCGGGACCGAGCCAACGCCGGACCATGGTCGTGGACGTGGCGAGGCCGCCGCGGTCGACCTCGACCAGCTGCCCGGTCGTGTCCTCGAGTCGCTCGGTGACCATGACTGACCACGGCGGGCCGGCCGGGCCGCCGACGCGCAGGTCGCCTCCGAGGCTGACCAGGACCCTGCAGTTGAGACGCTCCACGACCATGGCGACCACCACGTCCGCTGCCCACGCCTTGGCCGTCGCGCCGAGGTCGAGCTCGCAGCCGGCGGGGACACGGATGGTGTCTGTGCGAATGCCGAGTCCACGCCAGGCGTCGGGCGTCGGCGGCGGCAACCGCCGCGCCGGGCTGGTCCCGCGCTGGCGAACCACGCCGAGGTCTGCGTCGTACCCAAGGGCAACCAGAGCGCGTCCGAGGCACGGTGTGACCAGGCCGTCGGTGAGCTCGGCGGCCAGGAGACCGACCGATG
>JAWWPK010000549.1:0-5250 GCA_033854925.1 Nocardioidaceae bacterium
GCTGGACACCGAACGAGCCAGCGGCACCGCGCCGGGAGAGATCATCGAGGGAACATGACCGACATGGAGGACCTCCTCGGGGACCAGACGCGGACCGCGGCCGGCGGCCGGCGCGCCGAGCGCAGCAGCCGCCGCCGCGGGCCCGGCTGCCTGATCGCGCTGGTGGTCCTGGCCCTGCTGGCCGGGGTCGCCTACTGGGGTGTCAGCACCGGCATCGACAAGGTCAAGGCCCAGTTCAGCTCGGCGGACGACTATCCCGGCCCCGGCAGTGGCGACGTCACCTTCGAGGTCAAGCAGGGCGACAGCATCGCCGAGATGGGCCGCGGTCTGAAGTCGGACGGGGTCGTCGCCTCGGTCGACGCGTTCATCAACGCCGCGGGGGACAACCCGAACGCCGGGAAGATCCAGGCGGGCTTCTACCCGCTGCTGAAGCAGATGAAGGCGTCCGACGTCGTCAACGTCCTGGTGAACCCCGACAACATCGTCACGACCAGTGTGACCGTGCCCGAGGGGCTGCGGGTCAAGGACGTCGTCGCGCTCCTGGTGAAGAACACGGACTTCCCGAAGGCCGACTTCGACAAGGCCCTCCAGGACCCGCAGGCGCTCGGCCTCCCGGCGTACGCCGACGGCAACCCGGAGGGCTACCTGTTCCCGGCGACGTACTCCTTCGGCCCGCAGGAGAAGCCGGCCGACATGCTCCACGACATGGTGGTGCGCTGGCAGCAGGCGGCGACCGACAACGACCTCGAGGCAGGCGCCCAGGCGCTCGGCTACTCGCCGCAGGAGATCATGACTATCGCGAGCCTGGTCGAGGCCGAGGGCCGCGGCAAGTACCGCACCAAGATCGCCCGGGTGATCTACAACCGGCTCGAGATCGACCCCAACCCGGCGGCCGGCTTCCTGCAGATCGACGCGAGCGTGAACTACGCCCTGGACCGCACCGGGTCCACCGTCATCACCGACGAGGACAAGGCCTCGGTGGCCGACTCGCCGTACAACACCTACACGCAGAAGGGTCTCCCGCCCACGCCGATCGAGGCGCCCGGCGACGACTCCATCCAGGCCGCGCTGCACCCAGCGGACGGGCCGTGGTTCTTCTACGTGACGGTCAACCTCAAGACCGGCGAGACCAAGTTCACCGACAGCTACGACCAGTTCCTCCAGTTCAAGCAGGAGTACCAGCACTACTGCGACACCCAGTCGGACCGGTGCTAGCTCGAGGGCCGCGGCGGTGAGGTGCGCGGTCCTCGGTGACCCTGTCGACCACTCGCTGTCGCCGGTGATCCATCGCGCCGCCCATGTCGCGCTGGGGCTCTCGGACTGGCAGTACGACGCCGTGCAGGTCCCGGCCGGCGGGCTCTCCGCGTTCCTCGACGAGCTGGATCCGGCGCAGTGGCGCGGGCTGTCGCTCACGATGCCGCTGAAGCGCGAGGCGGTACCGCTGCTCGGGTCGTACGACGAGTGGGTGCGCGCGACCGGAGCCTGCAACACCGTGCTGCTCGAGCCGGACGGCACCCGGCACGGGCTCAACACCGACGTCACCGGCGCGCTGATGGTGCTCAACGAGCACGACGTCCCGATGCAACGCGCGGTGGTGCTGGGCGGCGGAGCGACCGCCACCTCTCTGCTGCTGGCGCTGGCCGAGCGTGGGATGCGGCACGCCACCCTCGTCGTCCGCGACCCGGACCGGGCCGCGCAGACCGTGCACGCGGTGCTCGCGCACCGCAGCGCGCCCTCGGTGGAGGTCGTGGGGATGGACGCGGTCGAGGAGCTGACCGGTGACGTCCTGGTCTCCACGGTGCCGGCCTCGGCGCAGACACCTGAGCTGCTGGCTTCGGTCGCCGGTGTCCCGGTGGTCTTCGAGGTCGTCTACGAGCCGTGGCCGACGCCGCTGACGGCGGAGGCCGAGCGGTCCGGCCGGACGGTGCTCAACGGCCTCGACCTGCTGGTCGCGCAGGCGGTCAACCAGGTGGTGGCGATGACCGGACGCTACGACGTCCCGGCGGGCGCGATGCGGCGCGCTGCCGAGGAGGCCCTCGAGGCGAGGCAGGGGCGATGACGGACCTCTACCCGGTGACCGCCGTGGCCACCGGCGTGCTGGGGCTGGCCGCGGGCGTGCTGGTGCCGCGGCTCATCGCCTGGATCCCGGAGCCGGTGCCCGAGGAGCCCGGTCCCGCTGAGGAGGGAGAGGGCACCGAGCCGGAGGCCGAGACGCCGGAGCGGCCCAAGGAGCTCTACGCCGACATCGCGGCCCGGCCGGGGCTGGTCTGGAAGGCCGCGCTGGCCTCCGGGGTGAGCGCGGCGGCACTCGGGCTCGTGTTCGGCTGGAACCTGTCGCTGCTCGTGGTGCTGCCGCTCGTCCCGGTGAGCGTCGCTCTGTCCGTGATCGACTGGCGGACCCGGATGCTGCCGACCCGGCTGATCGCCCCGGCGTACGCCGTGACCGTCCTCGCCATCCTTGTGGTCTGGGTGGTCGGCGAACGAGATCCGCACGACCTGGTCCGCACCGGTCTGGGCTGGCTGGTCTACGGCGGCATGTTCTTCCTGCTGTGGTTCGTCTACCCCCGCGGCCTGGGCTACGGCGACGTCCGGCTCTCGGGCGTCCTGGGGCTGGCGCTGGGCTGGCTCGGCTGGGCGGAGCTGCTGCTGGGCATCTGGATGGGGCTCCTGCTGGGTGGCGTGCTGGGCGCGCTGGTGGCGCTGGTCCTGCGCCGCCGGGACAACCCGTTCGGCCCGTTCATGCTGCTCGGCGCCCTGGTGGGCATCGTCCTTGGACCGCTCGTCACCGCGAACTACTACGGCTGACAGAATCAGCGGGTGACCTTGCGCTGGCTGACCGCGGGTGAGTCCCACGGCCCGTCCCTCGTCGCGATCCTCGAGGGGCTGCCCGCCCACGTCCGGGTGACCTCCGACGACATCCGCGACGCGCTGGCGCGACGTCGTCTCGGCTACGGCCGCGGCGCCCGGATGAAGTTCGAGCAGGACGAGGTGAGCCTGGTCGGCGGCATCCGGCACGGCGAGACCCAGGGCGGTCCGGTGGCGATCCAGATCGGCAACACCGAGTGGCCCAAGTGGGAGAAGGTGATGTCCGCCGACCCCCTGGACGACGACGCGCGAGCCGAGCTTGAGGGGTCCGCGCGCAACGCGCCGCTGACCCGGCCGCGCCCCGGCCACGCGGACCTCGCGGGCATGCAGAAGTACGCCTTCGACGAGGCTCGGCCGGTGCTGGAGCGCGCTTCCGCGCGCGAGACCGCGGCGCGGGTCGCGCTCGGCCGGGTGGCGTCCAACTTCCTCGAGCAGGCGGTCGGCGCCCGGATCGTGTCCCACGTGATCGAGCTCGGCGGCGTCCGCGCGCCCGACGGCCTGTGGCCGGAGCCGGACGACGTGGCGCGGCTGGACGACGACCTGGTCCGCTGCCTCGACCCCGACACCAGCAAGCAGATGGTCGAGCGGATCGACCAGGCGCAGGCGGACGGCGACACGCTCGGCGGTGTGGTCGAAGTGGTGGTGCACGGGCTGCCCCCCGGGCTCGGCTCGCACGTGCACTGGGACCGGCGACTGGACTCGCGGCTGGCCGGCGCGCTGATGGGCATCCAGGCCATCAAAGGCGTCGAGGTCGGCGACGGCTTCGCGCTCGCGGCGACGCCGGGTTCGCTGGCGCACGACGAGATGGTCCAGACCGACGAGGGCATCCGGCGGCTCAGCGGCCGCTCGGGCGGCACCGAGGGCGGCATGACCACCGGCGAGGTGCTGAGGGTGCGCGCCGCGATGAAGCCGATCTCGACCGTGCCCCGCGCCCTCCGCACGGTCGACGTCGCGACCGGGGAGCAGGCCACCGCGAACCACCAGCGCTCCGACGTCTGCGCCGTACCCGCCGCCGGGATCGTCGCCGAGGCCATGGTGGCGCTGGTGCTGGCCGACGCGGTGCTCGAGAAGTTCGGCGGCGACTCGGTGCAGGAGACCCGGCGCAACGCCGAGTCCTACCTCGACACCCTGAGGTTCAAGTGACCTCAAGAGTGGTGCTGGTCGGTCCGATGGGTGCCGGCAAGACCACGGTCGGCGCGCTGCTCGCCGAGGCCTGGGGGGTGTCCGCGCGGGACACGGACGCCGACATCGAGGCGCTCGAGGGCCGCTCGATCTCCGACATCTTCGTGGAGTCTGGCGAGGCGCACTTCCGCGACGTCGAGCGCAAGGCCGTGGCCGAGGCGCTGGCCACCCACGAGGGCGTGCTGGCGCTCGGCGGGGGAGCGGTGCTCGACCCGGCCACCCGCGAGCTGCTCGCCGACCAGACCGTGGTCTTCCTGCGGGTCGGGCTGGCCGACGCGGTGAAGCGGGTCGGGCTCGGCGCCGCTCGGCCGCTGCTTCTCGACCAGGCGATCGGTGGGGTGCGCGGCCGGATCAGGGCGCTGCTCGACGAGCGGACGCCGGTCTACGAGTCGGTCGCGACGCTCGTGGTCGACACGGACGACCGCACGCCGTCCGAGGTCGTCGCGGACATCGTCGAGGCGCTGGCATGACGACCATCCACGTGGCCACCGCCGCGCCGTACGACGTCGAGGTGGGTCACGGCGTCGTCGAGAGGCTGCCCGCACTGCTCGGTGACGACGTTCGCCGGGTGGCGCTGCTGCACGCGCCGGGGCTGTCCGTCGAGCTGCCTGGCCACGAGGTCCTCGACATCGAGCTGCCCGACGGCGAGGCCGCCAAGAACGCCGCCGTGGTCGCGGACTGCTGGGAGCGGCTCGGCGCGGCAGGGTTCACCCGCTCGGACGCGGTGGTCACGGTCGGCGGCGGCGCGACCACCGACGTGGGCGGCTTCGTGGCCGCGACCTGGCTGCGCGGCGTGCGGGTCGTGCACGTCCCCACCACCCTGCTCGGGATGGTCGACGCGGCGGTCGGTGGCAAGACCGGCATCGACACCGGAGCCGGCAAGAACCTGGTCGGCTCCTTCCACGAACCCGCGGGCGTGCTCTGCGACCTCGACCTGCTGGCGACCCTGCCGGCTGCCGAGCTGGTGAGCGGCCTCGGGGAGATCATCAAGTGCGGCTTCATCGCCGACCCGGAGATCCTCACCCTGGTCGAGAAGGACCCGTCCGCCACCCTCGACCCCGGGTCCGATGTGCTCGCCGAGCTGGTGGAGCGCGCGGTCCGGGTCAAGGCCGAGGTGGTCGCGATGGACCTGCGGGAGCGCGGCGGCGTCGGCGGCCACCCCGGCCGGGAGGTACTCAACTACGGGCACACGCTCGGACACGC
>JAWWPK010000550.1:0-18820 GCA_033854925.1 Nocardioidaceae bacterium
CGTCGTCGGCCGTCAGCAGGTGCACGGTGCCGCGCAGGGTCAGGAACCGGACGAGCGACCGGTCCTCCAGCCCCCTCGTCACGTCGTAGGGGTCGAACGAGGTCAGCCGCGCGGCCAGCGAGAGGTACGGCGGCAGGTTCTCCTGCGCCTGCAGCCCGACCAGGTGGCGGGCCATCTCGTCCGGCTTGGCCGTCGTGCGCTCCAGCAGGTGCTGTCGCTGGAGCAGGGTGCGGTTCAGCCTGCGGGGAGAGAGCCTCACGCCGTCAAACTAGAGGGCTAGTGCAACGTGAAGGTCTTGGTGTCCTCGGTCGGCCCACCACCCTCGCCGCCGGACGGGTCGTCCGTCTTCGCCACGAACGTGTAGATGCCGGGTGCCAGGCCGCTGGCGTCGACCTCGGACTGCCACGGGTAGAGGTGGTCGCCCCATCCATCGGCGGTCGCGAAGCCCTCGAGCACCTTGTTGCCGTTGTCGTCGAGGACCTGCCACGGAACGGTCGCCTCGAAGGAGTTGGCCACTCCGCTGGCCGTGAAGGTGGCGCCCGGCTGCGAGTTCTGCTCGGGCTGGGTGACGTTGACCAGGCCCAGCACGCTGTTCTGCGCGGCGGCCTCCAGCCCGCCGTCGGTGGAGACCCCGAACAACGGCACCGGGTCGCTGCCCTTCTGCACCAGGACAGGGAGCCGTTCGCCCTGCACTCCCTGCACGGTGTAGACGAGCTGCTGGACCGCCAGCTTGGCCTCCTGCTTGCTCATGCCGTCCGCCGGGTTGCTCCAGCCCTCGTCCTGGACCTGGACCACGATCGCGCCGGCACCGTCGCTGAAGGCCGCGCTGGCAAAGCCTCCGTCGGGGTAGAGCGTCCGGTAGTCGGGGTCCATGGCGTCGCCGGCGGTCATCAGCGCGACCGCCTCCGCCATCGGGTTGTCGGCCTCGACCTGGCGGAACTCACGGAACAGCCGGGGTCCCTGCGGGGTGTCGCCCACGAAGTAGATCGGCACAGCCACCGTCCCAGGTGCCCCGCTGTCCGAGCCGCTCTGGGTCGGCTCCTCGGTGGGCGACTGATGCTTGGTCGGCTTCCCGGAGTGCGACGGGGTGTCGTTCGGGTCGTCCGCCTGTGGATCGTTGTTGCCGCAGCCGGCCAGCGCCACCGCCGAGATCGGTAGCAGGGCGAGCAGGGCAGCAAGTCGGGTCCGGGCGCGAGCAGTCATGGATTCCATCCTCCGATGGGACGGGTGGGACTCGTGGGATCTACTTGATGATGACAGTCCGCGTGTCGACCGTCGGTCCCGCGCCCTCAGCGCCGCCGGAGGGGTCGTCGGTCATGACGAGGAAGGTGTAGTCGCCGGGAGCGAGGCCGGACACGTCGATCGGGCCGGTCGCCCACGGGTAGAGCCGGTCGAGGTAGCCGAAGGCCTGCGCATTGCCGTGCAGGACCACCGTCCCGTCCGGGTCCTTCAGCTCCCAGGGCACGTTGCCCTCGAAGGAGCTGGCCTGTCCGTCGGCACTGAACGAGCCCTCCACGACCCGTCGGTCGCTCGGGTTGCTGATGCTCGCCCATGCCAGGACGTCGAGCTGGGCCGCGCGCTCGAGTGGTTCGCTGGTCGGCACACCGAGCACCTGGGCGATCGGCGACCCGTCGTGGGTGAACTGGACGGGCAGCTGCTGCTGGACCGACGCCTGCACGGTGTAGATCACCTGCTCGACCGACAGGTTCGCGTCGCCGGCCGACATGCCGTCCAGCTGGTTGCCCACGCTGGCCGGATCGGCGACCTCGACGTCGATCACGTCGTTGACCACCTGTGCATCCGAGAACGTGCCGATGGGCCACAGGGTCCGGTAGTCGGGGTCGGTGGGCGCCGACTGGAGCAGACTGAGGGCGGCCGCCGGCGTGCTTTCCGGTCCCGGGCCGTCCCGGAACTCACGGAACAGCCGTGTTCCTTGTGGGGTCTTGCCGAGGTAGTAGAGAGCGTAGGCCGGCCGGTGGTCGCGGGTGCGGTCGATGGCCTTCGGCGGACCGTCGAAGTGCGGCCCGGGGTCGTCGGACTGACGCGTCGCCACGGTGACACCGGTGACCACGACGGCGGCAGCGAGCAGCGAACCCGTGACGACGTAGCGGCGCCGGCGACGGCGACCCGCGACGGCGACCCGCTCGTGCAGCTCGGCGCGCCGGTCGGTGGGCTCGACGTCCTCGACCGCTTCCCGCAGCAGGGTGGTCAGGTCGTCCATCAGAGGTCCTTCCCGTCGTGGCGGGCGGCGAGCAGCCCGCGCAGCGCGGTGGCGCCGCGGGAGGCGTGCGCCTTGACCGAGCCTCGGCTGATCCCGAGCGTCTCGGCGATCTCGATCTCGGACAGCTCGAGGTAGTGGCGGAGCACCAGCACCTCGCGCTGGCGGGTGGGGAGCGCGCGGAGCGCGTCGAGTACAGCGTCGCGCCGGTCCTGGGCGAGCGTCGGCGCGTCGGCCGGTTCGGCGAGGGTCAGCACCGGGCGCTGCTTGGCGACGTACCGCTCGACGACGCCTCGGTGCCGGAGCGCCGAGCGCGACCGGTTCACGACGGTCTGGCGCAGGTAGGCGAGGGCCTTGTCCGGATCCCGCAACGAGCGCCAGCGACCGTGCATCGCGACGTACGCGTCCTGCACGACCTCCTCGGCCGCGCCCTGGTCGCGGAGCAGCAGGACAGCCAGCCGCACCAGCCCACGCCAGTGTGCGGCGTACAGCTGCTCGAGTGCGGTGTCGGCGTCCAGGTCCACCTCCAGTGGCCTCGACGTGGCCATCAACGTTCTTGCGGTCACGTCAGTCTGACGCCTCACTGCCCTCGCCGGTTGACACGCGTGTGGGACGATCATCGGCGGAGGGAGTGTGCTCGTGGAGGATTGCCTGTTCTGCGGCATCGTCGCAGGTGACGTCGATGCCGACGTCGTGCATCGGACCGAGCGCACCGTTGTGTTCCGCGACCTCAACCCGCAGGCCCCCACCCATGTGCTGGTGGTGCCGCGCGACCACTACGCCAACGCCGCAGAGCTCGCGGCCGGTGACCCCGCGGCCTCCGCCGAGCTGGTCGCCACGGCCGCCGCAGTGGCCACTGCCGAGGGGTACGCCGACTACCGGCTCGTCTTCAACACCGGCGCCGGGGCCGGCCAGAGCGTCTTCCACACCCACCTGCACGTGCTCGCCGGGCGGCCGTTCACCTGGCCTCCGGGATGAGCCGCCGTCTTCCGCGCCTCCTGCTCGTGATCCTGGCGGCCGCGCTGGTCGTCGCACTCGCGGTGTTCATGGGCCTCGCCCGGTCCGGGGCCGAGGGCAACCGCGCCGGTGACCCCGGCAGCCTGCTCAAGCCGGAGCCGCCGCCCGCGGTCCAGGCCCAGCAGCTGGCGGCGACGCCGAAGGGCAAGCTGCTCCCGCTCCGCGACGGCGAGCAGCGGATGACACTGACCATGCCGGAGACCTACACGCCGTCGGCACCCACGGGAGCCGGCACCGACGACTACCGCTGCTTCCTGCTCGACCCGCACGTGG
Organism: Nocardioidaceae bacterium; assembly: GCA_033854925.1. Lineage (GTDB taxonomy): Bacteria > Actinomycetota > Actinomycetes > Propionibacteriales > Nocardioidaceae > Nocardioides. Next base: position 3,509 of record JAWWPK010000550.1, read on the forward strand.
ACAAGGACGTGTGGCTCACCGGCAGCAACGTGCTGCCCGGCAACCCGAACGTCGTGCACCACGTGATCCTGTTCAAGATCTCGCCGGACTCGGTCGGTGAGGCGGAGGCGAAGGACGCCGCGACCCCCGACCCGGGCTGGACCTGCTTCGGCGGCACCGGCATCGCCGGTGAGTTCGGGGACCTGGAGGACGCGAACTGGCTCGCGGCCTGGGCGCCCGGCGGCGACGAGAACAAGACCCAGGACGGCTACGGCGTCAAGCTCGAGGCGGGCTCGCGGATCGTGATGCAGGTCCACTACAACCTGCTCAAGGGCGCGGCACCCGACCAGTCCTCGACCCAGCTGCGCTGGATGCCCGGCAGCACCGACCTCACCACGCTGCACACGTTCCTGATGCCGGCCCCGGTCGAGCTGCCCTGCCGGGCCGACCACAGCGAGAGCCCGCTCTGCGACCGCGATGCCGCCATGATCGACGTGAAGAAGCGGTTCGGCACCGTGGGCAACACCAACACGCTGCTGCACCTCCTCTGCGGCACCGACATCGTGCCCAGCGAGACCACCTCCTGCACCCGGACGATCAGCCGCGGCATGACGGTGCTGGGGGTCGCCGGCCACATGCACCTGCTGGGACGCAGGATCACCATCGAGTCGAACCCCGACACCGACCAGGCCAAGACGCTGTTGCGGATCCCGGTCTGGGACTTCGACAACCAGGGCGCCAAGCCGATCAAGCCCGTCCACCTCGACGCCGGCGACACGGTGCGGGTCACCTGTCAGCACCAGCAGTGGCTGCGCGACAAGCTCCCGGCGTTCGCCACCCAGCGCGAGGACCGCTACATCGTCTGGGCCGAGGGCAGCACCGACGAGATGTGCCTCGGCATGCTCCAGGTCGCCTACGACGACGAGTCCTAGCCGATTCGTCTGAGCCACGGCTCCGCGGTTCCGCGGTCAGACCGCAGACGAATCGTGGGTGATCAGCGCGAGAACGCCGTCAGCACCCGTAGCACCGCGAACACCACCGGCAGCCCGAACACGACCAGCAGACCCCAGGCGGCGACCCGGTGCCACTGCTTGGTGGCGTCGAGCTTGCCGGCGAAGTCGAGCAGCGCGCCGTCCGGGACGTGGTGGGTGAGCCCCATCCGGCGAGCGTCCGGGGGCAGGTGTCCACCCGGGAACCAGGAGGGCGGCGTGTTCTCGTCGCCGTACTCCACGGTGTAGTCGAACTGGTCGTCGACCGGCGGCATGGAGAGACCTTACGTCGGCCCCCAGCGAACGCAGCGCAAAGACGGTGGGACCGCGCTGCCCCAGCCCGTAGCATGGAAGGGCTCCACACCCGACCAGAGAGGCCTGCCCGCCCGGGCACTGATGACTGACAGCAATCCTGATGTGGCGACGACGACCCCGCCGACGACCAAGCACACGGTTGTCGTGCCCAACAGCATCAACATGGTCAGCCTGCTCGGTCCCGGCGATGAGCACCTCGGTCTCATCGAGCAGGCCTTCGACGCGGACATCCACGTCCGCGGCAACCGGATCACGCTCCAGGGCCAGCCGTCCGAGATCGCCCTCGTCGAGCGGCTGCTCGACGAGCTGGTGGCGATCATCCGCACCGGCCAGGGCGTGACCCCCGAGACGGTCGAGCGGGTGCTGGCGATGCTGCGCGCCGAGACCACCGAGCGGCCCGCAGACGTGCTCAGCCTCAACATCCTGAGCAACCGCGGTCGCTCGATCCGGCCCAAGACGCTCAACCAGAAGCGGTACGTCGACTCGATCGACAAGCACACGATCACCTTCGGCATCGGACCCGCCGGCACCGGCAAGACCTACCTGGCGATGGCCAAGGCCGTCCAGGCGCTGCAGTCGAAGTCGGTCAACCGGATCATCCTCACCCGCCCGGCGGTCGAGGCCGGTGAGCGGCTCGGCTACCTGCCCGGCACCCTGAGCGAGAAGATCGACCCCTACCTCCGGCCGCTCTACGACGCGCTGCACGACGTGATCGACCCGGAGTCGATCCCCAAGCTGCTGGCCGCCGGCACCATCGAGGTGGCGCCCCTCGCCTACATGCGTGGCAGAAGCCTCAATGACGCGTTCATCGTCCTCGACGAGGCGCAGAACACCTCGCCGGAGCAGATGAAGATGTTCCTGACCCGCCTGGGCTTCGGCTCCAAGATCGTGGTCACCGGAGACATCACCCAGGTCGACCTGCCCAGCGGCATCCACTCCGGGCTCCGAGTCGTCGAGGGGATCCTCGACGACGTCGAGGACATCAGCTTCTGCAGGCTCACCGCCCACGACGTGGTGCGGCACCGGCTGGTCGGCAAGATCGTCGCGGCCTACGAGGAGTTCGACGACCGCAACGAGCAACGCGGGCCGCGGACCACAGGACGCCAGTGAGCGGGTCCCGATGAGCATCGAGGTGCTCAACGAGTCCGGTGAAGCGCTCGACGTCGACCACCTGGTGGCGCTGAGCCGGTTCGTGCTGGATCGGATGCGCGTCCATCCGCTCGCCGAGCTGTGCATCAAGGCCGTCGACGAGGACACCATGACCGGGCTCAACGAGAAGTGGATGGAGGGCGAGGGGCCGACCGACGTGCTGGCGTTCCCGATGGACGAGCTGCGCCCGGGGCTGGTCAACGAGGACCCGGAGGAGGGCATCCTCGGCGACCTGATGCTCTGCCCGTCCATCGCCGAGCGGCAGGCGGTCACCGCCGGCCACTCGACCGACGCCGAGCTCGAGCTGCTCACCGTGCACGGCATCCTGCACCTGCTCGGCTACGACCACGCCGAGCCGGAGGAGCACACCGAGATGTTCGGCCTTCAGGACGAGCTGCTCGCCGCGTGGCGAAGTCGCTAGAAGGCCGCTGACCCGCCGATGATCATCGTCCTGGCCGCCGCGCTGGTGCTGCTGGCCGGTCTCTTCTCGGCGGCCGACGCCGCGCTGACGTCGTTCTCCCGCGCCCGCGCGGAGGAGCTGCAGGCGGAGGGGCAGGCCGGCGCGCGCCGGCTCGTCACGATGCTGGCCGACCCGGCGCCGTACCTCAACACCGCGCTCCTGCTGCGCCTGCTCTGCGAGATCTCGGCCATCGTGATCGTGACTCACGAGGTCACCATCGCGTACGACGGCCGCTGGCTCCCGAGCGCGGTCACCACGATCGGCGTGATGCTGGTCGTCTCGTTCGTCGCCATCGGCGTGGCCCCGCGGACTCTCGGCCGGCAGCACAACGAGCGGGTCGCGCTCTGGTCGGCGGCGCCGCTGACCGGGGTGACGTCGGTGCTGGGGCCGCTGCCGCGGCTCCTGATCCTGCTCGGCAACGCGCTGACGCCGGGCAAGGGGTTCCGTGAGGGCCCGTTCTCGAGCGAGACCGAGCTGCGTGAGCTGGTCGACATCGCCGAGGCATCGGCCCTGATCGAGGCCGGCGAGCGGCGGATGATCCACTCCGTCTTCGAGCTCGGCGACACCACGGTCCGCGAGGTGATGGTGCCGCGCAACGACGTGGTCTTCGTCGAGCGGCACAAGAACCTCCGCCAGACGATGTCGCTGTTCCTGCGCTCCGGCTTCTCGCGGGTGCCGGTGATCGAGGAGAACCTCGACCACATCGTCGGCGTCGCCTACCTCAAGGACATCGTCCGCCGTGACTTCGAGGCACCGGACGTCGAGTTCACCCAGCGCATCGACGAGGTGATGCGGGAGGTCTACTGGGTCCCGGAGTCCAAGCCGGTCGACGCGCTGATGCGCGAGATGCAGGCCCGCAGCCAGCACCTCGCGATCGTGGTCGACGAGTACGGCGGCACCGCCGGCCTGGTCACCATCGAGGACCTGCTGGAGGAGATCGTCGGCGAGATCACTGACGAGTACGACACCGACGAGATCACGACCGAGACCCTCGAGGACGGCTCCGTGCGCGTGTCCTCGCGCTACCCGACCGACGACCTCGACGAGCTGTTCGGGTTCCGCGTCGAGGAGGACGACGTCGACTCCGTGGGCGGGCTGATGGCCAAGCACCTCGGCCTGGTGCCGATCCCCGGGTCCCAGGTGGTCGCGCACGGGCTGCGGTTCACCGCCGAGGAGACCGCCGGCCGCCGCAACAAGATCGGCACCGTCCGCATCGCCCGGGTCGGGCCGGACCCCGAGGCCGCCGCCGACGTACCCGCCAAGCCCGTGTCGAAGTCGGTCTCGAAGGAGGCTGTCCGTGACTGAGCTCGCTCCCGAGGACCAGAAGCTCGTCACCCTCGCCCGCGCCACCCGCAGCCGCACCGGCGGCCCGGAAGGTGCCGCGGTCCGCGACTCCGACGGCCGCACGTACGCCGCTGCCACCGTCTCGCTGCCCTCGCTCCAGGTGTCCGCGCTCGGGGTCTGCGTGGCCATGGCGGTCTCGTCGGGCTCCCGCGGCCTCGAGGCGGCCGTGGTGCTCAGCGACAAGGAGCAGGTCTCGCCGTTCGACCTCGGCGTGCTGCGCGACTTCGCCGGCCCGGGTGTGGCGGTGCACGTCGGCGACGCCCGGGGCACGATCTCCTCGTCGACGACGACCTGACGCCGCACCAGGCCGCGTCAGTCCAGCTCGGGGGCCAGCGTGACCGGGTTCCACTCCTTCAGGCTGACCACGGTCACGCCCGGGCCGGAGTAGTAGGGGTCGGCGGCGACGATCTCCTCGGCCGCTGCCTGGGAGTCGACGCGGAACAGCAGCAGCGCGCCGCTCTCGTCGGCGTACGGGCCGGCGGCCAGCAGCTTCCCCGCGTCGCGCAGCGCGGCCAGGCGGTCGCGGTGCGCGGGGCGCCCCTCCAGGCGGGCCGGGTCGTCCGAGAAGGCGAGCTCGAGTGCATACATGGTCACGACGCTTTCACAGCCACCACTGAACCGGCGCGCCCGACCCGGTAGTAGCCTCTTTCGGGTGAGTCGAGCGAGCTCTTGGGACCGACACGCGGAAGCGGTAGCCAGGCTCGAGGCGTCCTACGACGCGATCCCGGCCGGCGCACCCGTGCGGCTGGCCAAGAAGACGTCCAACCTGTTCCGGCCGCGCGCTCGGAGCAGCGCACCCGGGCTGGACGTCGCTGGCCTGGACGGGGTCATCGAGGTCGACCCCGTGGCGAAGACCGCCGAGGTGCAGGGCATGTGCACCTACGAGCACCTCGTCGACGCGACCCTGCCCTACGGCCTGATCCCGTACGTCGTCCCGCAGCTCAAGACGATCACCCTCGGCGGGGCGGTGACCGGGCTCGGCATCGAGTCGACCAGCTTCCGCAGCGGGCTGCCGCACGAGTCGGTCGAGGAGATGGACGTCTTCACCGGCGCCGGCAAGGTGGTCACGACCAGGCCTGGCCCCGACGGTGAGCACAGCGACCTGTTCGACACCTTCCCGAACTCCTACGGAAGCCTCGGCTACGCGACCCGGATCCGGATCAAGCTCGAGCAGGTGCCCGACCGGGTCGAGCTGCGGCACGTCCGCTTCGACGACGCCGGACTGCTCGCCAAGACCGTCGCCGAGATCGTCGAGACCCGGCAGTACGACGGCCTGCAGGTCGACGGGCTCGACGGCGTCGCGTTCCAGCCGGGCGAGTACTACCTCACCCTGGCTCGCTGGCTCAGCGCCGAGGCGGGCGAGGAGACGCCCATCGGTGGCGAGCCGAAGCCGCTGAAGAAGACCAGCGACTACACCGGACAGCAGGTCTACTACCGCTCCATCCAGCAGCGCGAGACCGATCTGCTCACCACCTACGACTACCTGTGGCGCTGGGACACCGACTGGTTCTGGTGCTCCGGCGCGTTCGGCGTCCAGAACCCCACCATCCGGCGGCTCTGGCCCAGGCGGTGGCGGCGCAGCGACGTCTACCACCACCTGATCGGCCTCAACCACCGCACCGGCTTCATGGACTTCGTCGACCGCCGCAAGGGACGGCCGCAGCGCGAGCAGGTGGTCCAGGACGTCGAGCTGCCCGTCGAGCGGCTCGAGGAGTTCCTGGCCTGGTTCGACGTCGAGGTCGGGATGCGGCCGGTCTGGCTGTGCCCGCTGGTCAGTCCGGGCACCAGCACCGGCAGCCAGTGGCCCACCTACCCGCTCCACCCCGGCACGACCTACGTCAACGTCGGGTTCTGGGGCACGGTGCACGTCGGGCCGGATGCCCCCGACGCGCCCCTCAACCGGGCGATCGAGGCCAAGGTCTCGGAGCTCGGGGGCCACAAGTCGCTCTACTCCGAGGCCTTCTATGACCGCGCGACCTTTGACAGGCTGTACGACGGGCCGCACCTGGCCGCCGTGAAGAAGCGCTACGACCCCGACGACCGGCTCCTGAGCCTCTACGACAAGGCGGTACGTGACCGATGACTACTCTCACGCTCAACAAGCTCTCCATCGCCGAGGCCCTGAACTCGATGCTGAAGGAGCCGCTGCCGCTGCGGTTCACGGCCTACGACGGCAGCGCGGCCGGCCCGGAGGACTCGCCGTACGGCATCCACCTGGCGACCGAGCGCGGCCTCAACTACATCCTGACCGCCCCCGGCGACCTCGGCTTCGGCCGCGCGTACGTCTCCGGTGACCTCGAGGTGATCGGTGCCCCCGAGGGTGATCCCTATGAGGCGTTCCGGCTGATCGCCAGCAAGCTGTCCTTCCGGCGCCCGTCGCCGGTCGAGGCCGTCAACCTGCTGCGTTCGCTCGGGCTCTCACACCTGCGCCCGCCGGCTCCGCCGCCCCAGGAGGCGCCCTCGCGGCTGCGCCGCACCTTCGAGGGGCTCCGCCACTCGCTGGGCCGCGACGCGGTGGCGATCCAGCACCACTACGACGTCTCCAACAAGTTCTACGAGTACGTCCTGGGGCCCTCGATGACCTACACCTGCGCCGTGTTCCCGACCGAGGACGCGACGCTGGAGGAGGCGCAGGCCGAGAAGTACGACCTGGTCGCCCGCAAGCTCGACCTCCAGGAGGGCCAGCGGCTGCTCGACCTCGGGTGCGGCTGGGGCGGAATGGTCCGGCACGCAGCCCGCGAGTACGGCGTCAAGACGCTCGGCGTGACGCTCTCGCGGGAGCAGGCGTCGTGGGCCATGGAGAAGATCAAGGAGGAGGGGCTCGACCACCTCGCCGAGGTCCGGTTCATGGACTACCGGCACGTCGAGGAGCGCGACTTCGACGCGATCTCCTCGATCGGTCTGACCGAGCACATCGGCGTGAAGAACTACCCGGCGTACTTCGGCTTCATCAAGGACCGGCTCCGGCCGCAGGGCCGGCTGCTCAACCACTGCATCACCCGCCACGACAACCGGTGGCGCGAGACCGGGCAGTTCCTCGACCGCTACGTCTTCCCGGACGGCGAGCTGATCGGTAGCGGCAAGATCATCACCGAGGTGCAGAACGCCGGCCTCGAGGTGCAGCACGAGGAGAACTTCCGCGTCCACTACGCCAAGACCCTGGCCGGCTGGTGCAAGAATCTCGCCGACAACTGGGACGCCTGCGTCGCCGAGGTCGGCGAGGGCACCGCGCGGGTGTGGGGGCTCTACATGGCCGGGTCGCGGATCGCGTTCGAGCGCAACGAGATCCAGCTCCACCACGTGCTCGCGACCAAGACCGACGACGAGGGCGTGAGCGGCTACCCGCTGCGGCACGGCTGGACGACGACCGACCACTAACGTTGACCGGGTGAGCACCCGGGCCAGGCAGTACGACGCGCGCGTCGAGCGCCGCGACGAGCTGTCGCCGCACCTGGTCCGGCTCACCCTGGCCGTCGACCCGTCGTTCGAGTCGACGGGGATCCCGGACGAGTGGGTGGGGCTGGTCGTGCCGGGACAGTTCCAGAGCCGCTACTACACGGTCCGCTCCTACGCCGAAGGGACGCTGGTGCTCGACGTCGTGCTGCACGAGGTCGGCCTGGTCACCGAGTGGGTGGTCCGCGACGACTGCGTCGGGTCCTCGGTGACGATCGCCGAGCCGAAAGGCTCCTTCGACCCACCGGCGGATGCGGCCTGGCTGCTGCTCGTCGGGGACCTGACCGGGCTGCCGGCGATGGCGCGGATCTCCGAGTCGGTCGACCTGCCCACCCGGGTCTGGGCCGAGCTCGAGGACGCCCTGCCCGGCTACCTCCCGGACACGGCGGACGTCACGTGGCTGGAGGCGCCGTCGGGGACCAGCCGGCTGGCCGAGGCGGTCGAGGCGATCGGGTGGCCGGCCGGTGACGGCTACTTCTGGATGGCCGGCGAGTCCGCGCAGATGCGGTCGATCCGCAAGTACCTCATGCGCGACCGCAAGCTGCCGGCCACGGCGTACGACGTGATGGGCTACTGGCGCTCGTCTGCCGGCCGGCAGCCGCGTGCGGTGGACCCGGGGCCGATCTGGCGCGCCGGCAAGGAGCAGGGGCTCTCCGACGAGCAGATCTGGGCGCAGTACGACGAGGCCCGCTCATGACGGAGGTCTACCGGTCCGGCTTCGCGTCGTTCGTCGGCCGCCCCAACGCCGGCAAGTCCACGCTCACCAACGCGCTGGTCGGGCAGAAGGTCGTGATCACCTCCGACAAGCCGCAGACCACGCGGACCGTCGTCCGAGGCATCGTGCACCGCCCGGACGGCCAGCTGGTGCTGGTGGACACGCCGGGGTTGCACCGGCCGCGGACCCTGCTCGGCGAGCGGCTCAACGACCTGGTCCGCACGACCTGGTCCGAGGTGGACGTGGTCGCGGTCTGCTTCCCGAGCGACGAGAAGGTCGGGCCGGGCGACCGGTTCATCGTCACCGAGATGTCGAAGGTGCGCCGGACCATCAAGGTCGCGGTCGCCACCAAGACCGACCTCGCCTCGCCGGAGCGGATCGGCCAGCACCTGCTCGACATCCAGCGGCTGGGCGCCGAGACGGGCACCGAGTGGGCCGAGATCGTCCCGGTCTCGGCGGTCGCGGCCACTGAACAACAGAGCCAGGTCCAGCTGCTCGCGGACCTGCTGCTCGCCATGTTGCCGGAGGGGCCGCAGCTCTACCCGGACGGCGACCTCACCGACGCCCCCGAGGAGATCCTGGTCGCGGAGCTGATCCGCGAGGCAGCGCTGGACGGCGTACGCGACGAGCTGCCGCACTCGATCGCCGTCGTCGTCGAGGAGATGCTGCCGCGCGAGGATCGGCCCGCGGACCGGCCGCTGCTCGACATCCACGCGAACCTCTACGTCGAGCGTGACTCCCAGAAGGGCATCGTCATCGGCCACAAGGGCGCCCGCCTGAAGGACGTCGGCATGCGGGCCCGGAAGTCGATCGAGGCGCTGCTCGGCACCCCCGTCTACCTCGACCTGCACGTGAAGATCGCCAAGGACTGGCAGCGCGACCCCCGGCAGCTGCGAAAGCTGGGCTTCTGATGAGCACCGTTCCCGCACCGGTCGCCGCCTGGCACGAGATCGCCGCGTCGCGCGACCCGGTCGGGTTGGCCGAGCTGCTGGCCGACGACGTCGTCTTCCGCTCGCCCGCGGTGCACACGCCGCAGGAGGGCAAGCAGCTCACCACGGCGTACCTCTCGGCCGCCGTCGTGGTCCTCGGTCCGACGCTGGTCTACCAGCGGCAGTGGTACGCCGAGACCAACGCGGTCCTCGAGTTCGAGGCCGAGCTGGACGGGCTCACGGTGCACGGCATCGACATGATGGAGTGGAACGCCGAGGGGAAGCTCGTCGAGTTCACGGTCATGGTCCGCCCGTTCAAGGGGCTCAACAAGCTCATCGAGCTGATGGCGGCCGAGCTGTTCAGAGATCGAGGGTGAGGCCGACCTGCTCCAGGCTCTTGTCCCAGAGCTTGGCGGCCAGCGCGTCGTCCTGCGCGTAGCGGCTGAGCTTCGCCGGGCCGACCGGGCCGCGCGCCTCCCGCAGCCACGTGGAGCCGGTGTAGGAGCCCGGCTCGGCGACGGTCGCGGCGTACATCACCGGTCGCGCGCCGGCGAGCGGGGACTGGAAGATGACCTTCGTCCAGATCGGTGCGGTCCAGCGGATCGGCGCGATCGCACCGAGGCCGTCGCGGCTGGCCACCAGGTTCGTGGCAGCCACGCCCGGGTGGGCCGCGGTGGCGGTCAGCCGGGACCCGGCAGCGGCGGCGCGGCGCTGGAGCTCGCGGGCGAAGAGGAGGTTGGCGAGCTTGGTGTTGCCGTAGGCCACGTTCGGGCGGTACGTCGCCTCGGGGTTGCCGTCGAGCACCGACTCGTTGCCCGCGTGGTGGGCGACCGACGCGACCGCGACCACCCGCGGGTCCGGGGCCGCGAGCAGCCGGGGGAGCAGCCGGGCGGTGAGCGCGACGTGGCCGAGGTGGTTGGTGCCGTACTGGAGCTCGAAGCCGTCGGTGGTCTCGCGGTAGCGCGGCGGCGTCATCACTCCGGCGTTGTTGATCAAGAGGTCCACGGGCCGGTCAATGTGCTGGGCGAAGCGGCGTACTGACTCCAGCGACGCGAGGTCGAGCTCGGCGACCTCGGTCGAGCCGGAGATCTTCGCGGCGGCCGCATCGGCGGCCTCGGTGTTGCGGCAGGCCAGCACGACGTGCGCGCCGTGCCCGGCGAGGTGCTTGGCGGTGTGGAACCCGATCCCGGAGTTGGCGCCGGTCACGACGACGGTCTTTCCGGTCAGGTCGGGGAGGTCCTTCTCGGTCCAGCTCACCCGCCAACCCTACTTATCGGTAGGTCAGGCCGGGTCGGGTGACCAGCACCTGCCGTAGGTCTGCCCGGCCTGCCACTGGTCCTTGGTCGGCCACTCATAGCCCCACTGGTAGTCGAGCGCGTCGGACGCGATCGCGCGGGCGGCGTCCGCGCAGACGTTGTCGCCCGCGGCCTTGACCGGGTCCGCGCCGGGGTAGGACCCGTCCTTGGACAGCTTGCCGAGATCGATGACCGAGATGGCCTTCCAGCTGTGGTCCTCACCGCAGAGCAGCCGGCTGAACTCCGGCGTGCCGGGCTGGGCGGTGCCGCACATGGCGAACGCGGTGCGGCCCTCGGGCTTCTTGAGGGCCCCGGAGAGGTTGCGGTCGATCTTGGCGACCTTCTTGTCGCCGCTGACCGCGATGGCGTCGCAGCGGTACCACGCCGCGCCGGCGTCGGACTGCTCGATCGTGGGGGTGAACCACACCGGCCGCAGCAGCGAGAGGCGCAGCTGCTCCTCGGTGGCCCCGACGTACGCCGCGAGCTGGGCCGGGCAGCGGTGCGCCACCTCGGCGCGGACCGCCTCGGAGTCGACGGCCAGCAGGTGCCCGTTGGCCACCAGGTCGAGCTGGCCGACCGCGAACGTCTGGGTGGTGTGCCCCTTGTCGCAGGAGACCGGGGTGTCCTCGTTGGTGGGCGCGATGGCCTCGTCGTAGGACAACCGGTAGCAGGCGCCGAGGGCGGGTGCGGGAGGCGGGGGCGCGGGTGCCGCGACCGGCGTCGGGGTCGGGCTCGGCGAGCCCTTGGCAGGGGGCGTCGGGTCGTCGTGCGAGGTGCACGAGGTGAGCGCGAGCACCGCGACCGCGAGGAGGGCGAGTCGGTTCATGCCGTCGTCGCTGCCCAGCAGACGGACCTCCGGTTGCCGGCCAGCCACTCGCCCTCGTGGAACCACGTGTAGCCGTAGTCGTACTCGGGCGGATAGCCCAGCCACGCGCCGACCGACCGCGAGCAGTAGTCGCGCGTCGTCGTCTCGACCAACCGGTCGCCGGGGTAGGGGTCGTCCGGGCCGCCGACCTTGATCGTGGTCACCGCGCGCCAGTTGTGCTTCTGGCTGCACGGGATCTTCGGCGCCCCCTGCACCGACGGCCCGTTGACGCAGACCATCCAGTCGTCGTCGGTCGGTTGCTGCGCCAGGAGCCCGGCCGTGGTGGGCGGAAGAGCGGCGTACTCCTTGCTCTCCTCACCGCCGCCGATGACGTCGCAGCGGTACCACCGCGCGCCCTTGGCCCACGCCTTCTCCGAGGGCCGGAACCACGCCCAGCTGACGATCGTGCGCATCACCGTGCTCTCGTCGGCGCCGAGGAACTCCTGGAACTTCGCGGAGCAGGTCTTGTAGGCGAACGCCCCCAGCTCCTGCGCGTCGTAGTCGGCGTGCTCCAGCTCCAGCGGCAGGTCCCCGACCTCGAACGTCTCCGCCGTGTGCGTCTTCGAACAGTCGACGACCTTGGTCGCGTTGCTCGGCTGCGCGACGTCTTCGGGCGTCAGGGTGCGGCAGGCGCCCAGCCGCGGCGCCTCGACCGCGTCCACCTGGCCGGGGTCGATGTTCCCGTCGCCGTCGTTGTTGCCGCAGGCGGTGAGGACCAGGACAGCCGCGGCGAGGACGGTCGTGAGCCGTGCGGCCTGAGCACGCACGTGACCTCCTCCCCTCGCCGGACCGACCAGAGCCTACCTGCGGGCCGCTGGCCGGACCGGCGGAGAAGTCAGTCGTCCTGGGAGCCCCGTCCGGCGGCCGCGGCGCGGGCGAGCGCGGTGAACTCCTCGACGCCGAACGCCGTCCCGCCGATTCCCCAGCCGCCCTCGGCCGCCTCGGTGAGGATCACCCAGGTGCGCGTGGCCAGGGCCGGGTCGCCGGCCAGCCGGGCCACGATCTCGGTGGCCTCCTTGGTGATCTGGCGCTGTCCGTCGCGGTCGAGAGCGCCGGGCGGGGTCACGATCTGGACGCGGACGTTGCGGGCCGGCTGCTCGGCGGCAGTGCTGATCGCGGCGGCAGGCAGGCGGTGCACGAAGACCGCGGTGTTGTCGAGGTGGTACGCCGTCGGCTGGGCCACGCCCTCGGCGCGCAGAACGGCATGGCTGAGCTCGTCGCCGAGCCCCGTGTCCGCGTCGGCGGGGAACAGCTCGGCGGGGGCGTAGACGTCGATCATCGGCATGGCGGGCTCACTCTCTCGGGAACTATGACGATCTGCATAGTCTTGGAGTGGCGAGCATGGACTATGCAGAGCGTCATAGTCAAGGCACACTGCCTGGCATGGCGAAGGACGTGCGGGCGCGGATGGTCGAGGCCGCCGTCCGCCTCCTCGCCACCAAGGGGCTCGAGGGGACGTCGTTCGCCGAGGTGCTGGAGCTGTCCGGAGCACCCCGGGGCTCGATCTACCACCACTTCCCGGGGGGCAAGGACGAGCTGGTGACCGAGGCCGTCGCGCTGGCCCGGGAGCGGGCGATGGCCTACCTGGAGGAGCAGGCCGGCAAACCTCCGCGCGAGATCGCCGCGGCGTTCCTTGCCCTGTGGCGCTCGGTGCTGACCCGCTCGGACCTCGGCGCCGGCTGCGCCGTACTCGCGGTCACCGTCGCCACCGACGACGAGCAGCTGCTCGCCCGCACGGCCGAGGTGTTCCGCGGCTGGCGCGCCCGGCTGGCCGCGCTGCTCACGGACGCCGGGCTCCCCAGCGACGAGGCGTCCCGGTACGCCGCCACCCTGATCGCCTCCAGCGAGGGAGCGGTCGTGATGGCGCGCGCTGAGCAGAGCATGGAGCCGTTCGACCTGGTCGCGGAGCAGCTGCTCGCCCAGCTCACTCCATGAGCAGGGCCGCGAGCGTGCCGCCGAGCTCGTACGCCGCAGCGGTCTCTGCCTCGCCGACGTCGCCGAGCACCTCCAGCACGTCCGCGGCCTGGCGCCACGGCAGTGCCTGCACGATCGACAGCACCGACCGCACCGCGCCGGCGTCGGTCAGCTGCCGGACCGAGTGGGTCGGGGAGTGGTGCACGACGAGCAGGCGGGCCACGGTCGCGAGCCTGCCCTACCGTCTTGGTCGTGACCAACCTGCTCGAGCTGCTCGGGAGCGAGCTCCCGGTGCTGGCCGCGCCGATGTCCGGAGGGCCCACGACCACGGCCTCGGTCCTGGCGGCAGCCGAGGCCGGGTCGGGCGGCTCCCTGGCCAGCGGCTACAAGACCGCGGAGGTACTCGCGGGAGAGATCGCAGCGGTGCGGGCCGGGACCGAGCGGTACGGCGTCAACCTGTTCTCGCCCAACCCGGAGCCGGTGGACCAGACGGCGTACGCCGCCTACCGCGAGCTCCTCCTGCCGCTCGCCGAGTCGTACGGCGTCGAGCTGCCGGCGACGCCGGTCGAGGACGACGACGGCTGGCGCGACAAGGTCGACGTGCTGGTCGAAGCGGCGCCACCCGTGGTGTCGTTCACCTTCGGGCTGCCCGAGCCCGCGGCCGCGGCGGAGCTCAGGAGCGCCGGTTGCACGCTCGTCCAGACCGTCACCTCGGCCGACGAGGCGATCGCGTCTCTCGAAGCCGGGATGGACGCGTTGATCGTGCAGTCGGTCGACGCCGGCGGGCACTGGGGCACGTTCACCCCGGCGCGGCCGCCCGAGCGGCTCAGGCTCCCCGACCTGGTCCGCGCCGTCCGCGCGGCCACCGATCTCCCGATCATGGCGGTCGGTGGGATCGGCACCAGCGCCGACGTGGCCGCCGCACTGGAGGCCGGCGCGGAGGCCGTCGCGGTCGGCACCCTGCTGCTGCTGGCGACCGAGGCCGGCACCAACCCCGCTCACCGGGCCGGGTTCGACGCGGACCGCGGTGGGCCGGTCACGACCAGCGCCTTCTCCGGACGCCCCGCCGGCGGGCTGCCCAACGAGTTCCTGGCGGCGTACGACGGCCGAGGCCCGCTCGGCTACCCGGCCGTGCACCACCTGACCAGCCCGATCCGCAAGGCTGCGGCCGCTGCGGGGAACCCCGAGCACGTGAACCTCTGGGCCGGCACCGGTCACCGGCATGCGACCGCTGCTCCGGCGGGGGAGATCCTGCGCGGTCTTGTTCCTTAGGGCCGGCGCACCAGGATCGACCCGCGGTCGGAGTCGGTGTCACCGCCCGCCGTGGTCACCTTCACGCTCACCCGGTGGGGCCCGAGCGAGGTGCCCTGCCGCGTCTGCCAGGTCAGGACGTTGACGCCGCGCACCGCGGGGACGTTCCGATCCACACGGACGTCACCGTCCTGCCAGATGCGGAGCCGGACGGTGCCGGCCTCGGTCGACAGGAAGCGGATCTTCGCCACGTGGTGACGGAGGACCGTGTTGCGGCCGTCGAGCAGCGCCACGATCAGCGGCTGGGTCCCGCCTCCGTTGCCGGTGACGAAGAAGCCCCTGTCGCCGTACACCTTCGGCTCGGGCGTCCCGGCCGTGCCGAAGGCGCGGAAGCCGTACAACGTCGCGGGCTTCAGGCCGGTCAGGAACTGGTAGAAGAACGGCTGCGGTGCGGCCGGGGTCGGCACGGTCGAGGAGTCGAGGGCCTCGCCCACGCCATACTGGAAGCCGATCGGGTAGGGCAGCCCGAAGGTGTCCACGTGGGTCGTGAGCGTCGCGCGGGTGTCGGAGGGCTGGCCCGACGGGTCGCTGAACGTCGGCTCGAGGCGCGCGACCCGCACCTGCGAGCAGCACCCTTGCGTGTTCGGGCCGCCG
>JAWWPK010000551.1:0-5349 GCA_033854925.1 Nocardioidaceae bacterium
CGCGGGCTCGATCAAGCGCGACGGCCCGGCGGCCAAGTACCTCAACGAGAACCACGTCGAGCCGCGCGACTTCAACTCCTTCGGCTCGCGCCGCGGCAATCACGAGGTGATGATGCGCGGCACCTTCGCCAACATCCGGCTGCGCAACCAGCTGGCGCCAGGCACCGAGGGCGGCTTCACCCGCGACTTCACCACCGGTGAGGGGGACGACGCCGCGGTGACCACGGTCTACGAGGCGTCCGAGCACTACCTCGAGGCCGGCACGCCGCTCGTGGTGCTGTCGGGCAAGGAGTACGGCTCCGGCTCGTCGCGCGACTGGGCCGCCAAGGGCACCGCGCTGCTCGGCGTGAAGGCCGTGATCGCGGAGTCCTACGAGCGGATCCACCGCTCCAACCTGATCGGGATGGGCGTGCTGCCGCTGCAGTTCCCCGAGGGCGAGACCGCCGAGTCGCTGGGCATCACCGGCGAGGAGACGTTCTCCTTCACCGGCGTCACCGGGCTCAACGACGGCAGCACACCGCGCACGGTCAAGGTCAAGGCCACTCTGCCTGAGAAGGAGGGCGTCGAGTTCGACGCGGTGGTCCGCATCGACACCCCCGGCGAGGCGAACTACTACCGCAACGGCGGGATCATGCAGTACGTCCTGCGCAGCCTGCGGAACGGCTGACCCGCCGCCCCCGATTCGTCTGCGATCTGACCGGTACTTCTCCGCTCAGGTGCGCAGACGAATCGTGGTGTGTCATGGTGCCCCATGACGTGGTTGCGCAAGGTCCTCTTGGTCGTCCTCGCCCCGATCGTCGTCGTCCTGCTCGTCGCCCCGGCCGGACCGGCCGGCGCCGGGCGGGCCGAGCCGACCGCCGCCCGGGTGTCCATCCCACGGACCTACGACGCGGCGCTCCACCACTTCAGCAACGCCAAGGGCGTGGAGCGCGCGTACAAGAAGTTCGTGAGCCCGAGCGGCAACATCTACTGCGCCCTGAAGGTCTCGGGCTACCCAGTCGGCTGCGAGCTCAGCCAGGGCTCGATCAAGGACCCGGCCGCCTGCGGGAACAACCCGGTCTCGAAGTACGTCGGCCGGGTCGAGTTCCACGGCGGTCGCGCGGTGCCGGTCTGCAACACCGACACGATCCGCACGCCGGGGGCCCCGACGCTGAAGTACGGCGACATCGCCCACATCCCGGGCTGGCACTACTCGTGCCTGAGCGAGGAGATCGGCGTGACCTGCATTAACGAGAGCAAGACCGAGGGGTTCTTCCTGCACCGCGGCGAGTACGTCATCTTCAACGCGGGCTGACCCGACCCCTCCTTTTGGGTCGCCCGGGGCGTATGGGTGGGTATGACGACGCTGCACGACCGACTGGCCGACCTGGCCGAGGACGCCCCTGCCGCACGCGCCGCGCCCGGACTGTGGGAGCGCGGCGTGGGCTACCGGCGCCGCCGGCGCGTCGGGACGGCCGTCGTGCTGGCCGTCGCCGCAGTGGCGCTCGTGGTGCTCGGGTCGGCGACGTGGCTGCGTTCACCGCAGGCTGTGGAGCCGCTCCCGGCGGGCTCGCCGGTCAGCATGCCCGACCGACTGTTCACTCCCAGTCCGTGGCTGCCGGGCACCGACGACGCGGGGCCTCTCGGCACCATCGCCGCGCTGATCCCCGCGGACCGGGGGACCTGGACGGGGACGAAGGAGCAGCAGGTCGTCGGTGTGTCGGCGACCACGGGTGAGTACCGGTTCGTGGACCTGCCAGGCCTGGCGCCTTACACAGGCGCGTCGAAGTCGTTCGCGCTCTCACCCGACGGCAAGTACGTCGCCTACCTCTACCGGGACGACCGGTCCGAAGACCCGGGGACGGCCGCCACCGGGCTGGCGCTGTACGACGCCACGACCGGGGAGGCGCGCCGGCACGCTCTCCCGGGCTCACGTGGCATCCGCGGCGATGAGCTGATCTGGGCGGGAGACGACACCGTCGTGCTGTCCTACGGTTCGATCACGGACGACAGCGGCAGCGCGTCGGTTGGACAGCCGCTCGAGGCCTGGAACGTGAACGTGGACGCGCCGCAGACCCTGCCGAGCAGCGGGCTGGTCTCCCAGATCCGGGGTAGCGGGCCGGGCTTCGTGGTGGTCTACGGCAGGCACGCCGACCGGGTCCTGGACGTGGGGACCGGCGTGGTCCTGCGCACGCTCGCGCACATCAGCGAGGGCATGACTGAACCGTTCTTCGACCGCGACGCCAACCGGTTCGCGATCGTGCAGGGCAACAGGATCCCGAACCTGATGTCCGTCGGCACCGTCGGCGCCACCGTTGCGGACCAGCCGACCTACGAGCGGGTGCCGAACTCCGAGCGCAGCTTCGCGGCGTACGCCTGGATCGACGACGACCATCTGGCGCTTCTACAGCGCAAGGGCGCCGTGAAGGACACGCTCGACGTGGTCGTCAACAGCGTCGACATCCGGACCGGCCAGGTGCAGAGCCTGGTCTCTTTCGACGGGCCGGACGTCGGCTTCGACCGCCAGCTGGCGACCGACCTGCTCGCTCGCCCCACGGCCGACGCGGTGCAGCCGCCCCGCCCGCTGGACCCGCGGATGGTGACCGGGGGCGGCGTGACGATCGTGCTTGCGGCCATCTGGGCCATGATCGCGTGGCGGCGACGTGTCCGACCCTGATCGCGCCCGAGACCAGCACGGCTTCGAGGAGTTCGTCGCGGCCAGGCGCCCGGCGCTGCTCCGGACGGCGTACCTCCTCACCGGTGGCCACGCCGACGCCGAGGACCTCGTGCAGGTGGCGCTGGTCAAGGTGGTGCCGCACTGGAAACAGATCGCGGACCGGCCGGAGCCGTACGTCCGGCAGGTGCTGGCGCGGGAGAGCGTCTCGCGCTGGCGGCGGCGCCGGTGGCGGGAGCAGTCAAACGTGCAGCTGCCCGAGCTCGCGGCCCAGGCGCCGGACCTCGACCAGCGCGAGGTCTTGCTTCGGGCGCTCGAGACGCTGGCGCCGCGGCAGCGGGCCGTGATCGTGCTGCGCTACTACGAGGACCTCACCGAGAAGGAGACCGCCTCGGTGCTCGGCATCGCGGTCGGGACCGTCAAGTCGCAGGCCCGCGACGGCCTGGCCAGGCTGCGCGAGCTGGTCCCGGACCTCGAGGTCGACGGAGACCCGGTCAGTGCCGCCGCTGGAGCTCCACCGCCTCGCTGATCGCCCGGGCCACCCCGGCGGGGTCGGCGCGGTCCAGCTCGACCACGACCATCATGTGACTCTCGAACCGGGGCGGCACGCCGAAGGTGTCCGGGTGGTCGGCGAGCAGTCGCTCGCGCTGCGCGAACCCGGCCCGGATCACGACCGACGTCGGGTCGAGCCGGCGCACGACCAGACGGTCGTCGACGTACCACGCGGGACGGGCCTCGGTGCCCTTCCGCTTGACGCCGTCGTGCACCAGCGCGAGCCGGCCGACGTCGTCGATGTCCAAGGTCAGAGCCCGTACGCCGTCTGGTGCCGCGGCTGGTAGAGCTGCACGTCGTCGGCACCGGGCACCTGGACCATGGCGATGATCCCGTAGCCCTGGTCGTCCGGGCCGGAGCTGAACTCGGCGCCCTTGCCGCGCAGCTCGGCCATCGTCGACTCGAGGTCGTCGACGATGAAGCTGATCGCCTGGTGCCGTGGCGCGGAAAATCCCTCGCCCGCGGTCGGGTGCACGCCGAGCTCGCTCGGGCCGGTCCGGAAGATCAGCCAGTTGACGTCGCCGGTCCCGGCGTCGATGGAAGGAAAGCCGAGCACGTCCCGGAAGAACCCCCGGGTCGCGTCCGCGTCGTCGGAGTAGATGAGGGTGTGGCAGGCGAGGATCACCTGCTCAGCCTGCCACTGCCGGTGGATACGTTGGAACCATGCTCGTTGCCTTCAGCATCTCGCCCACCGCCACCAGCGAGGACGGCTCCGTCTCCGAGGCGGTGGCCGCCGCGGTCCGGGTGGTCAAGGAGTCCGGGCTCCCGTGGGAGCTGACCAGCATGTTCACGACCGTCGAGGGGGACTGGGACGAGGTGATGGCGGTGGTGAAGCGGGCCGTCGACGTCGTCGCCGAGGTCTCGCCGCGGGTCGGGCTGGTGCTCAAGGCCGACATCCGGCCCGGCTTCCAGGGCCAGCTCACCGCGAAGGTGGACAGGGTCGACGCACTCCTGAATCCGGCGGCCGACGGCTGAGCCGAGGCCCGGCCGGGTACGTCAAGGGAGGACGCGGGGGCGGAGGAGGGATGAGTCGATGGCGCGCAAGCTGCTGCTCGCCGTGGCGGCGTACGCCGTCCTGGCCGCGGTCGTCGTGGGCTGGGGGTGGCTGCTGACCCACTCGCTGCAGGGGTCCATCGAGGGGACCGACGACGACGTGTCCCGGTGGTTCGCCGGTCAGCGCACGTCCTGGCTCGATCCGGTCTCCGACGGCGGCACATTGCTGGGCGAGACGCCGGTCGGTCTGGCGGTGGGTGCCGTCGTCGCGGTCGTCGCCGGCCTCGCCCTCCGCTCGTTCGTCGCCGTGCTGCTCGTCGCGCTGGCCAACGCCGGCGACGGCGGCATCTACTGGCTCGGCTCGCACGTGGACCCGCGCGACCGACCCCCGGTGCGCATCCTCGACTCCGGGCTGGTCCCGGACCACAGCTTCCCGTCGGGCCATGTCGGCAC
Source organism: Nocardioidaceae bacterium (assembly GCA_033854925.1). Classification (GTDB taxonomy): domain Bacteria; phylum Actinomycetota; class Actinomycetes; order Propionibacteriales; family Nocardioidaceae; genus Nocardioides. Next base: position 4,652 of record JAWWPK010000551.1, read on the forward strand.
GGCCGTCGCGGTGTACGGCGCCGCCGCGCTCCTGCTCGCGGTCTGGCTGCGGGGGCGCGACCGCGTGGCCGGTCCCGGCCGGATCGTCGTCTGGCTGCTCGCGTGTGTGCCGCTCTTCGTCGCGTTCAGCCGGCTCTACCAGGGTGCGCACCACCTGACCGACGTCGGCACCAGCCTGGTTTACGGCACCGTCTGGCTGGCCGTGCTCGCCACTCTCCTCCGACCACGGACCGCACCGGTGGAGCCGGCCGTGCCACGATCGACCGGTGGACACGCAGACGCGCCAGTACCGCACCGGGGACCATGAGGCAGTCCTCGACCTGACCCGCGACTGCGCGGCGTACGTCGCGGGCCTAGGTGACGGGCTGCTGCACCTGTTCGTGCCGCACGCGACGGCCGGCATCGCGATCATCGAGACCGGGGCCGGCAGCGATGACGACCTGCTCGGCGCACTCGGTGACCTGCTGCCGGCCGACGACCGCTGGAAGCACGCGCACGGCTCTCGTGGCCACGGGCGGTCCCACGTGATGCCGGCCTTCGTGCCGCCGTACGCCACCGTGCCGGTGCTCGACGGGAAGCTGGCGCTCGGCACCTGGCAGAGCATCTGCCTGGTCGACCTCAACGTGGACAACCCCGACCGCGAGGTCCGGTTCTCGTTCCTGGCCGGGTGAGCGGTTGATCCTCGGGGTGGCGACCTC
>JAWWPK010000552.1:0-3156 GCA_033854925.1 Nocardioidaceae bacterium
GGAACCGCAGCTCGTCGGTGCGCTCATCGACCAGCTGCAGCGCCCGGCCGCGGCTTCGGGCCAGCACCTGCAACAGCAGGAACAGGAGCAGGCCGGCGAACGCTGACCCGCCGAAGACCGCCGCACCCTGCTGGTCGGCCGACCAACCCGCGGCGGTCGAGCTTCCGTGCACGTCGATTGACCAGATGCCATCCGCCACCAGCGTGAAATGCATGCTCATCATGTGGGCGGCCTTCGCCACACCCGCGGTTCCCAGGGGGGTCCCATCGGAGGTCAGCGCCGCCGCCATGGCTGCAGTGGACTCGGCAGAGGCGGTCATCGCTTGCGTGAGACCACTCAGCGTGCCGGCTACCTGTGCGGCCGTCATGTCCTGTCGCTTCAGGGTCACACCGAGGTGCGGGTGCTTTGCCAGCGTGTCCTTGAGCAGGAGGTTGGGGTCAACGAGGGCCGTCACCCACCCCGTGTGCAGACGACGGCGTTCGGCTTGACTGGTCGGGGTGACCGCGCCGCGGTACAGGGGGGTGGCAAGGGCCAGGATGCCCGGCCCACCCAAGGATGACATGTCCATCACGGTGAACTGGCCGGTGTCTCGCGAGATGGCAAAGACGTCAGTCACGGCACAGATGTCGAAATTGGCCGGGAACATCGCTGGCGTGCCTTCGGGCACGGCGACCAATCGGATGAAGCAGTGCTGCGTTCCCGACGTCGGCGGCAGCGGCGTGAAGGCGCCAGTCACCGGGAGCAGGGCAGGGCTTGGGTCGGCCTTCATGAGCTGGGCGTGCGCCTGCAAGCCCGCATTCGTCACGGGCACGACGTAACCCACGCCCAGGTTTCCGGGATAGCGCGCCGAGGGGTGCATCGCCGTCGTCCAGCGCTGAAACTGCGCGTTCGTCATCCCCGGCGACGCCTGGATCGCGCTGCTGGCCGAGACCGTCAGGTCATTCATGCGGAGCAAAGCGCTGGACACGGTCGACCCCACGCCCACCGCCTCGGCCCGGAAGGCAGTCAGGCGCTGTTGCTGCTCCGAGGAGCGCCACTGCAGCCCGCCGAAGGCCCCTACGGCGACAAGCGAGCAGAGAACCGCCCACGACATCCACACCCACCGACGCCGGGTGACATGCGTCGCGACGACGTCTATCGGGGCAGCCTGCTGCGTCACTCTCATGCAGACCTGCATCGGCAATCCGCCTACCGGACCGGACCGGCGCCGGCCAAGATGCCGCCAACCAACCGCGGGTCTCATCGTCCTGATCAGGCGGACTGGTGCGAACGGGGCCCGAAGATCCCGCGTTCGGGTCCCGCGCGCCAAGAAGACTGAGGAGGAAGCCGTGGCGCGGAGAGGCGGCACGGCTCAGCGCGGGGTGCGGGACCCCTGCGCCACGGAACTGCCCTCGCTGCTTCCCGGCGCCGCCTCACTCGAGACGACGGGCACTCCGGCCGCGTCCCCCGGGCCGGCCGCGGTGCCAGGCGTGCCGACGACGCTGGCGCGCTGCGCGCTGCGATGCACGTCCGTCTCGACCTGCTCGTCGGGTCCGGTGCTGCCGAGCGACCCCGGCTGACGCTGGGCCGTCCCGGCCGCGGCCTGGACCTCGGGCACGTGCCCGGCCGAGGGCGGCCGGGAGGTCGATCCCCCGGACCCGGGAGCGCTGGGCGACTGCGGGTCGGCGGATCCGACGTTCATGCCGTCGAGGTCCGGGACCTCCACGGTCGACGGCTCGGGGGCGGCATCGGGGTCCGCGTGGCCCTCGGTGGGCGGCATCGGCTCGGTCTTGGGCTGGTTGGCAGCATCGCTGCCCGGCATGCCGTCCTCGGCGCTCACGGGTTCCTCCTCGTCGTACGTCGAAGATCCCCTACCCGCCTCAGGAGTTCGGAAGCTCCAGCTCGGGCTTCTCGAGCTTCTCGACGTTGACGTCCTTGAAGGTCAGCACCCGCACGCTCTTCACGAAGCGCGCCGGGCGGTACATGTCCCAGACCCAGGCGTCCGTCAAGGTGAGCTCGAACCACACCTCACCGTCCGCGGACCGCGGCTGCACGTCGACGGCGTTGGCGAGGTAGAAGCGGCGCTCGGTCTCGACGACGTAGTCGAACTGCCGGACGATGTCGCGGTACTCCCGATAGAGCTGCAGCTCCATCTCGGTCTCGTACTTCTCGAGGTCCTCTGCGCTCATGCGCCGATCTCCACGAGCTGGTCCATCGCACCAGTATCGACCATCTGGTCCTCGCCGCGAGGCTGCCGGAGCGCACCGCGGACGTTGACGTAGGAGAACCGGTGCTCGGCGCAGGGCCCGTGTGCCAGCAGAGCGGTGCGGTGCTCCGGCACGACGTAGCCCTTGTGCACGGCGAAGCCGTACTGCGGGAAGTCCCGGTCGAGCTCGGTCATGATCCGGTCCCGGGTCACCTTCGCGACCACCGAGGCGGCGGCGACGCAGGCCGCGACCCGGTCGCCCTTCCACACGGCAAGCGTCGGCACCGGCATGCCGGCCACGGGGAAGCCGTCGGTCAGCGCGTATGACGGGGCAGGGTCGAGGCGGCCGACGGCCTGGCGCATGGCCCGGACGTTCATCACGTGCAGCCCGCACCGGTCGACCTCCTGGGGCGGCACGATCACCACCGACCACGAGAGCGCGCGTCGTACGACCTGCTCGTAGGCCGCCTCCCTCGCCTTCTCGGTCAGCAGCTTCGAGTCGGCCAGGCCGGGCACCTCGCCGCGCTTGCCAGGGGGCAGGACGACAGCCGCCACGACCAGCGGACCGGCGCACGCCCCACGCCCGGCCTCGTCGGCGCCGGCGACCAACGGGAAGCCGCACCGCTGCAGCACCCGCTCGTAGGCCCACAGGCCGTTCTCGGACCGGACCACCGGACGCAACGCGAGCTGCACCTCAGGCTCCGATCTGCTCGAGCAGGGCGACGAGGCTCTCGGGGTAGACCGTGTCGCGGGTCGACCTCAGCTCCTCAGCCGACCACCAGCGGTGCTCGAGCACGAACTGCGTCTCGAAGTCGGTGAAGCCGCCCGTGACGACATCGTGCGCGGCAACCCTCGCGACGAAGAACTCGTTGTCCTGCCGGTAGCGGGTGCCGGCGAGGGAGAACTCCGCGACCTCGCGGTGCACAGGTCCTTCGAGCGCGTCGACGTCGACGACCAGCCCGGTCTCCTCG
>JAWWPK010000553.1:0-2980 GCA_033854925.1 Nocardioidaceae bacterium
CCCCGGCCGCAGGAGCACGGCGGACCTCGTCCGGGGCACGAAACTGGTGAACCTTCCGATCAGGGGCCACATCCGCGGGCCGGAGCTCTCGGCGGACGGTCACTGGATCGCCTGGCTCGACGAGCACGAGACCCGGCTCTCGGAGGACCTCGACCGGGTCCACTACAGGCTCGTCCTCTACGACGCCCTCACCCGGCGGGTGGTGGCCCAACGTCGCGAGGTGCGCAGGGTCGAGCACGAGGACGGCATCAACGGCCTCTGGCTGATCAGCGTTGCCAACACCGGCCAGGTGCTGTTCAGCCGCGGCTCGGCCGGGCCCTACGTGCTGGCGCCCGGGCGTGACGCCGTCAAGGTCAAGGGTCACCTCCCGCAGCTCCGCGACTGGGACGGCTGGCCGCTCGGCATCACCGCGTTCCGTAGCAGAGCCGGTGTCGACCACGGCCTCTTCGGCGCCGTGTCGCCGCGTGGCCGGTTCCACCCGGCCGGCACCACGACCAGCGGCTACGGGAAGTGGTCGCCGGCGGGGGACGGGTTCGCGTTCGACGTCGAGGGCACCTTCAAGACGACCTTCTGGGTCGACCGGCCGGGGGCCGCGACCACGGTCCAGCTGGGCCTCCCGTCCGACCGCGACCAGCTGAGCGTGGTCGGCTGGGACGGGCCCGGCTCGGTGCTGCTCTGGGACGGCTACAGCGAGACGTCGCAGTTCCTGCGCTGCGCCGCCGCAACGGGTGCCTGCCAGCGGGTCGATGCCGGGCCGGTGCTCGGGTCGCGTGTCGTGGTCCCCTGGTCCTAGTGCCTAGCCGGCCCCGACCCGCTGCTCGAACGAGCCGCGGCTCTCTTCGGAGCGCCAGAGGTTGAAGGCCTCCCCGGTCAGCTCGCTGAGCAGCGCGATGTCTTCCGCGAAGTGCGGCAGCAGCCGGGCGCGCGCCTCGGGTGCGAGCTTCGGCCGGTGCGAGTCGCCGGAGCTGAGCCGGGCGATGATCGGGACGCTCGCGGCGCGCCAGACCTCGGGCGGGGCGAACTGCCCGAGCCAGGCACCGGTGCGCACGGCGCGGCCGAACACCGCGGTGCGCCAGCCGGGCTCGGCGTAGGTGCGCGAGTTGTCGCGTGGGATCGACGAGACGTGGCTCTCGGAGATGCCGAGGAAACGGCACACCTCGTCCACGGTCCGCGCCGGCGCCTCGACGATGTCGCGGTAGCGCACCACGAGCACCCGCGAGCGGTCGACGTACTGGTAGAGGTGTGCGAGCTGACGGCCGTAGAGCCCGAGGTCGCGATAGCGCCAGAACGGCGCCCAGCCGGCGTCGATCCGGTCCGCCTGGCGGCTGAACGCCACCTCGAAGTCCGCCACCCGTTCGAGCCCGTCGGACCACAGGTGCATCCAGTTGCTGTAGGCGCGGTCGATCGGGTCCCGCACCACCGCGATGAGCTTGACGTCCGGCAGGTGCTCGGCGATCCGGCGGTGTGCCGGATAGCTCCACAGGTAGAACGGCGTGCTCTCGCCCCGCACCTGGCGCTCGGCCGCGGGCCGGAACAACGCGTCGTAGTCGCGTCGCCGCCAGATCCACTCCTGCTGGGAGTGCGCATCGCCCGGGCCGGTCCAGTGCGGCGGTGGAGCGTCGCCGCACAGCCAGTACTTCGGCTCCTTCGGGGACGTCGTGAAGACCTCGGGGTGCAGCGCCAGCGCCGAGTGCAGTGCGGTCGTCCCGGCTTTGGGCGCGCCGATGATGATGAAGTCGGGGCGCTCCGGCCGGGCCATGCAAACAAGACTAGATCAGTCCAGTTACATGCGAAAGGGCTGGGAGACCTCCCTAAGCGCGGGCTTCGCCGCCCCAGTTCGCCAGCTTGGCAGCGATCATGTGCAGGTCCGCGCGCCAGACCTCGTTCGATCCCGGCGGCAGCACGTCGTCCCACTCGATCGTGGGCGAGCCGATCACCCCGGTGAGGCGGGCGGTCCGGCCCACGAACCAGGTGTGCGCGTGCGCACCGCCGTCGCCGTAGCGCAGCACGTGGCAGCGGGCGACGTTGTCGAGTCCCTCCACGATCCGCACCAGCCGGTTGGAGATCCGTCCGTGCTGCGACGCGAGCTCGTCGTCGAACTGGCCGAAGTCGAGGTGCGGCCGCGGCTCGAGGATCAGCACGATCGGCAGGCCGCTCGGCTGGCCGAAGTGCTTGAGCACCCAGTCGTCGTCCTCCCAGACGACGTTCTCCGGCGGTACGCCGAAGCACGACGGACACGGCTTGCCCGGCGCTTCGCCGGCGCGCAGCGGGTCGTCGGTCGGCGGCGGGAGCTCGCGCGGCACGATCGCCCCGTCGACCACCTCCCACGGGAAGTTGTCCCACTCGTTGCTCGGCGGCGCGGCCAGGCGGCCGCCGTCCCCGACGGCCTCGAGGATGCGGGCGTGGATCTGCTCGGCTGTCTCGGCCATGGCTCAGACCCTGCCAAACAGGTCGGCGGACCCGATCGGCCGGGGTGTCCATAGAGTGGTGTCCGTGCCCGACGTCACGCTGCCGTCCGCGCCCGAGATCGCCGGCGCGACCCACCTGCACTCGGGGAAGGTGCGCGACCTCTACGAGCTCACCGAGGGGCCGCACGAGGGCCGGCTCCTGATGGTGGCCAGCGACCGCATCTCGATCTTCGACTTCGTGCTCGACAACACCATCCCGGACAAGGGCGAGCTGCTCACCCGGATGTCGCTGTGGTGGTTCGAGCAGCTGGCCGACCTGGTGCCCCACCACGTCATCTCGACCGAGGTGCCCGAGCAGGTCCGAGGCCGTGCCGTGATCTGCGAGCGGCTCGCGATGTTCCCCGTCGAGTGCGTGGCGCGCGGCTACCTGACCGGAACGGGCCTGATCGACTACCGCGCCACCGGCGAGGTCTGCGGCATCCCGCTCTCCAGGGGGCTCGAGGACGGCAGCCGGCTCTCCGAGCCGATCTTCACGCCGGCCACCAAGGCCGACCTGGGCGGCCACGACGAGA
>JAWWPK010000554.1:0-2925 GCA_033854925.1 Nocardioidaceae bacterium
CTCCTTCGCGAGCTCGCACGAGACCTCGAGAGCGGTGAGGTAGACCTCCTCCTGGATCCGCGTCGAGAGCTCGCTGGCCTCGGCGGAGTCGAACGGCAGCCGCAGCGCGAAGAACACGTCCTGCAGCCCCATCAGGCCCAGGCCGACCGGGCGCCACCGCGGGTTGGAGGCCGCGGCCTCCGGGCTGGGGTAGTAGTTCACATCGATGACGCGGTCGAGCAGCGGCAGCGCCGTACGGACCGTGGTGCGGAGCTTCTCCCAGTCGACCTGGCCGGCCGAGAGGTGCTGGGCCAGGTTGATCGAGCCGAGGTTGCAGACCGCGGTCTCGGAGTCGGAGGAGACCTCGATGATCTCGGTGCACAGGTTCGAGAGGTGCACGACCGGCCCGCCCGCCGAGCCCAGGCTCTGCCCACTCTGGGGGTCCGCCGTCTGGTTGCAGGTCCGGTTGGCGGCGTCCTTGAACGTCATCCAGCCGTTCCCGGTCTGCGCCAGGGTGCGCATCATCTTGCCGTAGAGCTCGCGGGCCCTGACCTTGCGGACGTAGCGGCCCTCCTCCTCGGCCCGGCGGTACGCCGCGTCGAAGGCCTCGCCCCACAGGTCGGGCAGCTCCGGGGCCTGGTCGGGGTCGACCAGCGACCACTCGGCGTCGGCCTCGACCCGGCGCATGAACTCGTCGGGAACCCAGTTCGCGAGGTTGAGGTTGTGGGTGCGCCGCGCGTCCTCGCCGGTGTTGTCCTTCAGGTCGAGGAACTCCTCGACGTCCGGGTGCCACGGCTCGAGGTAGACACACGCTGCGCCCTTGCGCCGGCCGCCCTGGTTGACCGCGGCCACCGACGAGTCGAGGGTGCGCAGGAACGGGACGATGCCGTTCGAGGCGCCGTTCGTCCCGCGGATCAGCGCGCCGCGCGAGCGGACCCGCGAGAAGCCGATGCCGATGCCGCCCGCGAACTTCGAGAGCCGGGCCACCTGCTGGTAGCGCGCGTAGATCGAGTCGAGGTCGTCACGCGGGCTGTCCACCAGGTAGCAGGACGACATCTGGGTGTGCCGGGTGCCGGAGTTGAACAGGGTCGGGCTGCTCGGCAGGTAGGCCAGCGAGGACATCAGCCGGTAGAACTCGATCGCCTCGGCCGGGGTCCTGGCCAGACCGGAGGCGACCCGGAGCAGGCAGTACGGGGGGGTCTCGACGCCCAGTCGGCTCGAGGGATGCCGCAGCAGGTAGCGGTCGTAGACGGTGCGCAGCCCGAAGTACTCGAACCGGCGGTCCGCACCGGCTGACAGCTCGGCGTCGACCGCGAAGTCGAGCTTGCGGGCGTTGTCCTTGACGAACCGCGCGGTCTCCTCGCCGATCAGCCCCTCGGCGTGGCCCAGCGAGATCGACTGGCTGAACGACATGACGCCCTGGTTGCGGACCTCCTTGTCGATGTAGCCGGCCAGCAGCCGGGCGGCGAGCCGTGAGTACTGCGGCTCCTCGCCGATCATCTCGGCGGCCGTCTGGATCGACAGCCGGTCCAGCTCCGCCGTGGTGGCCCCGTCGTACAGGCCACTGATGGTGCGGGTCGCGACCCGCATCGGGTCGACGTCGGCCAGGTCGGCACAGACCCGGTCGACGGCGCGCACGATCTTGTTGACGTCGACGGGCTCGTCGTCGCCGTTCCTCTTGCGTACCTGCATCGTCTCTCTCCTCGCGAGCTCCACTGGACCCATTTCTGGGAGGTCCGAGGTCGCGCAGGCGGTGACGGTCGTACGACGTGGAGTAGGGGCCGCGTCGCACCAGCCGTCGGCCGTCCCACGAGGCCTCGGACCACCGCACCCGACGGGTGCGGCGCGCTGGCAGGTCTTCGGACTCGTGGGCACACCGAGCCGACTCGCTCGATCCCTACTGGCCGTCGCTTCCCAGGTCTCCGGACTCAGAGCCTTCGACCCAGTGCTGTTGACGGCGTTCGTTCCCACTCACCGCTGCGGGGCAGTCCCGGAGTCCCACCGGGTTCCCTCTTGCCTCCCGGCGCCTGGATGGCGCCGAGAACCAGCTGCGTCGACCACCGTATGTAGTGGTGCCCGAGAAATTCGGGACCAGATGTTGTGTCGGCGTGTCGGGACCCGCCTCGGTAGTTCTGCCGATGTGGCGAGGCCCGTGGCTTCGTAGCGTGGCCGCACCATCCACCCATCCAGGAGGAACACCATGAAGCTCTACGCGATTCTTCGGCGCGACGGCTGGCGCTCGCCCGCCGAGCTCCAGGCGGCGGCCGAGCGGTCGACGCGAGTCGGCAACGAGGAGATGCCGGACGACGTCCGCTGGATCCGCAGCTACGTGCTCGAGGAGGCCGACGGCTCCCTGGGCACCTTCTGCATCTACCAGGCGACCAGTCCCGAGGCGATCCGCAAGCACGCGGAGCTGGCAGACCTGCCGTGTGACGAGGTCGTCCCGGTCGCCGACACCGTCATCGTCCGCCCCGACCCGGAGCCGGCGAACGCCTGAGGCTCAGACCAGGCCGTGCTGCATCGCGAACAGTGTCGCGACGGAGCGGTTGGACGCGCCGATCTTGGCGTAGATGTGCTCGATGTGGGTGCTGACCGTCTTGGTCTGGATCCCCAGCTCCTGGGCGGTCTGGGCCGAGGTATGGCCCTTCGCGATCAGGCGGAGGACCTCCACCTCGCGTTCGGTCAGGTCGGCGGGCGCGCTGCGGCGCCGCTTCGGGGTGTGGCCCGCGGCCGCGAGGACGGCCTCGGCCGCATCCCCGTCGAGGCGGCCGTCGCGTACCTCGTCCCGCAGGTGCGTCGCGGCGACGGCGGGGGACATGGCGGGCCGGTGCGGGCGAGCCTCGGTCAGCGCCTGATAGACGTCGGCGGCAGCCAGGAGCCGCGCCGCCGCCGGAATCGCGGCGCCCGAGAGCCCGCGGGCGTATCCGCTTCCGTCGAGGCGCTCCT
>JAWWPK010000555.1:0-13949 GCA_033854925.1 Nocardioidaceae bacterium
CTCGTCGGCAACGCCCCGGCCGTCAGGGACGGCGTAAACGTTGGGTTGGCGGATGGGATGGCACCCGACCAGATCCTCTACGACGCGCTGATCCCGTCGCTGGAGGAGGTCGGCGCACGTTTCGAGCGTGGTGACTTCTTCGTGCCGGAGATGCTCATCGCCGGTCGAGCGATGGCCGGCTCGATGGAGGTGCTGCGGCCGCTGCTCGCCGAGACCGGCGTGGAGACCGTGGGCAAGTTCCTGATGGGTACCGTCAAGGGCGACGTCCACGACATCGGCAAGAACCTCGTCAACATCATGCTGGAGGGCGCCGGGTTCGAGGTGATCGACCTCGGCGTGCAGGTTGCCCCCGAGAAGTTCGTGGCCGCGATCGAGGAGCACCAGCCCGACATCGTCGGCTTCTCGGCGTTCCTCACCACGACCATGCCGATGTTCAAGGCCAACATGAACGCCCTCGAGAAGGCAGGCCTGCGCGACAAGGTCGCGGTGATGGTGGGCGGTGCGCCGGTCACCCAGGAGTACGCCGACGCGGTCGGTGCCGACGCCTACGCCGCCGACGCATCGGCCACCGTCAAGCGCGCCAAGGCCCTGATGACCCAGCGCCGCGCGCAGGTCCCCGCATGACAGAAATGCACGAGACCGTCCTGCGCTCCGCCACCAAGGAGGTGGTGCTCGGTCACGGCCGACGGTTCTGCCTGATCGGCGAGCGGATCAACCCGACCGGTCGGCGGATCTTCCAGGAGCAGCTGCGGGCCGGCGACTTCTCGGCCATCGAGCGCGACGTGAAGGCGCAGGTCGAGGGCGGCGCCGACGTGCTCGACATCAACATGGGCGTGCCGCTGACCGACGAGCCCGAGCTGCTCGCGAAGGCGATCCAGCTGGTGCAGTCGCTCACCGACCTGCCGATCTGCATCGACTCCTCGGTCGTGGAAGCGCTCGAGGCCGGCCTGTCGGTCTACCAGGGCCGGGCGCTGGTCAACTCGATCACCGCCGAGGACGACCGGATGGCCGCGATCCTCCCGCTGGTCAAGAAGTACGACGCCGCGGTCATCGCGCTGCCCAACGACCACGACGAGATCCCGATGGAGGCCGACAAGAGGCTCGACCTCACCGCCAAGATCGTCCGGGTCGCTACCGAGGAGTACGGCCTCGCCAAGGGCGACATCTTGATCGACCCGCTGGCCATGCCGATCGGGGCCGACACCGGCAACTCGCTCGTCACCCTCGACGTGATGCGCCGGATCCGCGACGAGCACGGCATCAACATGACCTGCGGCGCGTCCAACGTCTCCTTCGGCATGCCCGACCGGCACACCCTGGGTGCGGCGTGGCTGCCGATGGCGATGGCGTCCGGGCTGACCAGCGCGATCATGGACACCCGGACCCCGCAGATCGTCGAGGCCGTGAAAGCGGCCGACGTCTTCCTCAACCACGACGACTGGGGCATGGCCTGGATCGCCGCGCACCGCGCGAAAGCAGCCGCCACCGCATGAGGGCGATCGCATGAGGAAGGCATGACGGACGAGCCGATCGAGTTCGACCCGGACGCCCTGCGCAGGGAAGGTCTGACCGCCGTATCGGGCGGCAACGTCCAGGCGCACGACGGCACCGGCCGGGTCGACCTCGGCTTCACGGTGGAGGACCTGGAGGCGCCGGCGACGCACCGCAAGGTCAGGGTGCCGCCGGGCGTGACCGTCTTCGACTCCGCGTCGTGGAACGGGATCGCCATCGACTCCACCTGCGGCGGCCACGGCACCTGCCACAAGTGCAAGGTCCGGCTCACCCCGACCACGCCCGCGACGAAGCACGACGTGAAGACGTTCAGCCGCGAGCAGCTCGACGGCGGCTGGCGGCTGGCCTGCCTCGCCTACGCCACCCGCGACCACGAGGTCGTCGTACCCCCGCTGACCACCCGCCCGAAGGCGGCCACGGTCGGCGTCGGTCGGCAGGTGATCCTCCGGCCGGCCGTGCAGAAGCGGTACGTCGAGCTGACCGAGCCCACCCTCGAGGACCAGCGGACCGACCTCGACCGGCTGCTGGCCGCCATCGACGACCTCGAGCCCGTGGCCGACCTGCACCTGCTGCGGAGACTCCCCCACGTGCTGCGCGCGGCCGACTTCAAGGTGACGGCCGTCGTCGTCGACGAGGACCTCATCGACATCGAGCCCGGCGACACCACGGCGGTGCGCTACGCCATCGCGTTCGACCTCGGCACCACGACGGTGGTGGCCACGCTGCTCGACCTGGTCACCGGCACGCCGGTCGCGGTCGCGTCGATGCTCAACCGCCAGCAGCCGTTCGGCGGCGACGTGATCAGCCGGATCAGCGCCACCATGCTCGACCCCACGGCCCTGGGCCGGCTGCAGCAGGCGGCCTGCGAGACCCTCTCGCGGCTGGCCACGCAGGTCTGCCGCGAGGCGGGGGTCGATCCCACTCACGTCTACGAGGCCGCGATCGCCGGGAACGCGACGATGACCGCGCTCGCCCTCGGGATCGACCCCGAGCCGCTGGGCGTGGCGCCGTTCATCATGTCGACCGCCGTACCGCCCACGGTGCTGGCCACCGATCTCCTGCTCGAGCTCCACCCGCGCGCCCGGGTGGTGCTCTTCCCGGCGCTCGGCGCCTACGTCGGCGGCGACATCGTGGCCGGCATGCTGGCCTCCGGCATGGACCGGGACAAGCGGACCCGGCTCTTCATCGACGTCGGCACCAACTGCGAGATCGTGCTCAGCGACGGCGACCGGATCCTCTCGACCGCGGCGCCCGCTGGCCCGGCGTTCGAGGGCGGCGCGATCCGGTGCGGCATGCGCGCGGACGACGGCGCCATCGAGGTGATCAAGCTGGACGCCGCCGAGGGCGGCGGGGTGGAGCTGGGCGTGATCGGCGACGTCGAGCCGAAGGGGATCTGCGGCTCGGGCCTGGTCGACGCCGTCGCGGAGCTGGTGCGGATCGGGCTGCTCGACGCAAGTGGACGCTTCGTCCCCGAGGAGACCGCGGCCGAGCTGACGCCCGCGCTGGCCGACCGGCTGACCATGATCGGGAAGGAGCGCGTCTTCGTGCTGCACCGGCCCACGCCGGACGCCGACCCGGCCGACTGCGTGGTGCTCACTCAGCGCGACGTCCGCGAGCTGCAGTTCGCCAAGGCCGCCATCTCCACCGGCTGGACCCTGCTGCTCGAGCAGCTGGGTCTCGAGCACCGCGACGTGCAGCAGGTGCTGCTGGCGGGCTCGTTCGGGAGCTACCTCTCCGCTGCTTCAGCGATCCGCATCGGCCTGGTGCCGAAGCTGCCGGTGCTGCGCATCGTGGCCGCGGGCAACGTGGCCGGCGAGGGGGCCAAGATGGCGCTGCTCTCGGTGCGCGAGCGCGCCGGAGCGCGGGCCCTGCTCGAGGAGGTGACCTATGTCGAGCTCTCCGACCGTCCCGAGTTCAACGACAAGTTCGTCGAACAGCTCGCGTTCTGACGTCGCGCTGATCGCCTGCGGCGCACTGGCCCAGCCGGTCGCCGACATCGTCGAGCGCCGGGGCTGGTCGGTCGCCGTACACCCGCTGCCGCCGCTGCTGCACAACCAGCCCCAGCTGATCGCCGGCGAGGTGCGCCGGCTCGCGACCGAGCTGGTCGAGCAGTACGACGGGGTCGCGGTCGCCTACGCCGACTGCGGCACCTACGGAGCCCTCGACGCGGTGTGTGAGGAGCTTGGCCTGCGCCGGCTCCCCGGGCTGCACTGCTACGACCTGTTCGCCGGGGAGTCCCGGCTCGCGACCTTCCTGGACGAGCAGCCCGGCACCTACCTGCTCACCGACTTCCTGGTCCGCTCGTTCACGAGGACCGTCGTCCGTGAGCTCGGCCTGGACCGCCATCCCGAGCTGCGCGACGACTACTTCCGGCACTACACCCGGGTGGTGTGGCTGGCCCAGGATCCGTCCGACGAGCTGCGGCTTCTTGCGGAGGAGGCGGCCGCCACGATCGGGCTGCCGCTCACCGTCGTCGACACCGGTCACGGCCGGCTCGAGGCTGCGCTCGAGGAGCTGCTCTCGCCGTCTGGCTGACGTGCGCCGGTGCGGGCCAGCCCTGACCGGTGACTACGGGCCAGCCCTGTCTCCAACGCCCCCAAATGAGGCGCATACTCGAGGCCGACGAACGCATGGGGACCACCGGTGCCCACGGCTGCGCCGACTCGACCGAGAGGGACACCCATGAGGGTCACCCTGCACCGAACTGTCCTGGCCGGCGCACTCGCCGCCCTGCTGGCCACGGCGGCACCAGCCGGCGCCTTCGGGACCGGCTCCGGCGCGCGCGCCGGACATGATCATGGAGCGGGCGCGACGCCGCTGAGGGCCGCGCAGACTGCGCCTCTCGTGCTGGGCGCGGGGTCGCGACCTGGCCTCGCCGTCGACGCTGCCGGCATCGGTTACATCGCGTGGAACGGCACCGACTACCCCACGTCCCTGCAGTTCTGCCGACTGCCGCGGGGCGCAAGTGCCTGTACTGCCCGGTCCGCCATCGCCGTGCCCGCCGCAACCACGAGCGGGAGTCGCCCGTTCGTCACGGTCACCGGAGGCACGGTCAGAGTCGTCCAGTATCGCTACCCGACGACCGGGCCCGCCCCCGCGGGCGTCTACGAGTTCGTCTCCACCGACAGTGGCGCGATCTTCGCTGCGGGGACCCTGATCGGCACGGTCCCCTTCGAGGAGGCCGTCCAGGGCCCGGGTGACACGTTGTCGGGCGTGCCCATCGACACCGAGATGGCCTTCCAGAACGTCGACCTGGGGGGTGTGGCCACCACCGCCAAGGCGGTGCTCTCGGTCACCCATCAGAACCACGCCTCGGTCGGGCTGATCGACGCCAACACTCCACTGGCCGTCTTCACCAGCAACGACCAGGCGCAGGAGCGCCACTACGACGGCAGCGGCAGCCTGAACGACATCGCGAACTGGACGGCTCCGGTGGACCTCGGCGTCGCGACGTACCCGAGGCTGGCCAGCGGTCCGACCGGCCTCTTCCTGCTCGCGGGGAACGGGAACGGGAGCCTCTTCGTGCGCAAGTGGACGGGCGCCGGCTTCGGAGCGGCGGTGACGATCGGCGCGGGCGTCACTCCCTCCAAGCACATCTTCGAAGATGCCTCGGGGCGACTGCACGCGGTCTTCCAGCGCGACAGCGCGGACCCCCTCCACCTCGTCCATGCCGTGTCCGACGACGGCATGAGCTGGCGCTCGGGCACCGTCCTCACGCAGACGATCGCCGCCAACGGGGGCATGTCCGATCTCCGGGTGGCGACCGCACCCGACCACGTGGGGATAACGGTCTGGCACGCAGGCCTGGGCGGGGGTGACGTCCGCGTGGCGCAGGTCGGCCCGGACGCACCGGTCGACCCGCCGACGGTGTCCTTCACCGGCTCGCCCAAGACATTGCGCGTCTCACAGGGCGGCACCTTCAAATACTCGTTCGCGGTGACTGCAGCGGCCAGCGGCACTGTCGGCCTCAAGAGCACCAAGAAGGTCCAGGTCGGTCAGCACAAGTCGTTCGTCAAGATTCGCGCCAAGAAATTCTCCGCGGCCGGGCCGGGCACGCTGCACGTCAAGCTCAAGCTCTCGGCGAAGGCGCTCAAGGCGCTCAAGGCCGCCGGCAAGCTGTCCTTCAAGGTCACGGTGACCCTTGGCGCAGCGCTGTTCACGAGCGCCCTCAAGCTCAAGCCGCCGAAGGGGCACTAGGAGACGCGCTCGCCGGTCAACCAGCAACGCCGGTGGTCAACCGGTCGACAACTTCTCGGCGCCACTGCTCGGTCGCGGCGACCTGGTTGAAGGTGAAGACATGCAGACCCTCGACCAGCATCTCGGCTGGTGCGAGCGTCGGCGCGAGCTTCGACAGGAACCTCTCGCCGGTGAAGCCGCCGGGCGCGGCGAGGCGGGCGAAGGTCCCCTTGTGCTTGACCAGGAACCGGGTCGACTCACCCACGCCGATCTTGGTGGCCATCGCGAGCAGCTTGGTCCGGTCGACCGGCCCGGGGATGCCGAGCAGCAGCGGCATCGTGATGCCGCGCCCCCGCATCCGGCGCACCCAGGTCGCCAGCATGTCGGGGTCGAAGGTCAGGTTGCTGACCACGTGCGTCGCGTAGCGGCGCTTGTCCCACATCGACTGGATGGTGAGGTCGTCGCTGATGGTCGGGTGCGACTCGGGGTAGCCGGTGATCCCGACGTGCTCGAAGGGCCGGCCGAGCTCGGCGAGGTCCTCCAGCATCGACAGCGAGTCCGGGTAGCCGCCGGGCGGGTCCGCGTCGCCGGCCGGGACGAAGACCTTGCTGATCCCCTTGCCGGTCAGCCGGTCGCAGATCTCGGCCAGCTCGGCCCGGTCCCGGACCATCCGGGCGGCCAGGTGCGGGACCGTGGTGTAGCCGTGCCCGGTGAGCCGCTCGGCCAGGTCGAGGGTCGCCTCGAGCCCCTTGCCGGGTGAGGCGGTGATGGTGACGACCTGCTCGGTGCCGAGGTGCTGGAGCACCAGGTCCTCGATCGAGGGCGTGGGCAGCACCTCGTAGCGAGCGTTGCGCAGGAGCCGCACCATCGTGGCCGCCCCGGTCGCTTTGTTGCGCATTGTGCACCCTGTTTCGTGATGCGCACCGACACAGCCCACCCTAGTCGGCGGCGCTGCCCCCGTCGAGATCCACCGCCGCCGATTTCGGCTCTGCCAGGACCTCGTTCTGGATGGTCAGCCACGAGACCAGCCCGCCGACGGCCAGGACGATCGCGCAGATCACCATCGCCATCCGGTAGGAGTCGTCGAAGGCGGCCGGGTCGGCGTACTCGGCGCCGTGCAGCCCGACCGCGATCGGCAGCGCCGCGACCGCCAGCAGCGGCCCGGCACGAGCGACCGCGTTGTTGACCCCGCTGGCGATGCCGGCGTGCTCGTCGGGGGCGGCCGCCAGCACCGTCGCCGTCAGCGGCGCGATCATCAGCGAGAGACCGAGCCCGAACACGAAGACGCCGGGCAGGACGTCGGGCACGTACGAGACGTCCGGGCCGATCCGAAGCATCAGCAGCACGCTGACCGCGAGGATCACGGGCCCGAAGGTCATCGGGATCCGCGGCCCGATCCGCATGCCGAGCCGCCCTCCTCGTTGCGCGAGAGCCAACATCACGATCGTCGTGGGCACGAACGCCGCGCCGGCCGCGAGCGCGCCGTACCCACTGACGGTCTGCAGCTCGATGGTGACGAAGAAGCTGACCGCCCCCAGGGCGCCGTAGACGAGCAGCGTCATCACGTTGGCCGCGCTGAACGTGCGGTCCCTGAAGATCCCCAGCACCAGCATCGGCTCGCGCTCGCGGGCCTCGACCGTGACGAAGCCGACCGCGGCCGCCACGCCGACCACGGCGGCGACCCAGGCGGCGGTGCCGCCCCATTCGATGAGGGCGTAGGTCGTGCCACCGAGCGCAGCGGCGGCGAGGAAGGCGCCGATGAAGTCGAAGTGCGACGACGCGTTGGGGTCGCGAGTCTCTGGGACGTAGCGCAGCGCGATGTAGACCGTGAGGGCGGCCAACGGAGGGTTGATCAGGAAGATCCAACGCCAGTCGGCGTACTCGATGAGCCCGCCGCCGAGGAACGGGCCGATCGCCCCGGAGACGCTGGTCAGCCCCGACCACGCGCCGATCGCCGGTGCCCGGTCCTCGTGGGCGAAGGCGCCCTGGATCATCGCCAGGCTGCCCGGGGTGAGCAGCGCGCCACCGATGCCCTGCAGCACCCGGGCCGCGATCAGCACCTCGGGGTTCGGGGCGATCCCGCACAGGAGCGACGCGACCGCGAACCAGATCGTCCCGATCACGAAGATGCGGCGACGGCCGAACCGGTCGCCCAGCGAGCCTCCGAGCAGGATCAGGCTGGACAGCGACAGCAGGTAGCCGTTGGTGATCCACTGCAGCTCGGCCAGGCTCGCGTCGAGGTCCTCGCCGATGGTGCGCAGGGCGACGTTCACGACGGTCCCGTCGAGGAACGCGATGCCCGACCCGAGCGCTGCGGCAGCGATGACGGCGCGCCCCGCGCCGGTGCCCATCCGCACCGCCGAGGGCGCCGAATCACTCACATCCTGAAAGGTAGCCTTCTGTGGTGTCACGTGCTCTTTACCTGCAAGCCGAGGGTCGTCTGACCGAGCACGTCGCGAAGCTTGCTGACGAGCACCCGCCGATCCGGCTCGACTCCGTCGACTTCACGGTGCGCAAGCCTCACGAGTTCGAGGCGCGGTTCGGGCACGTCCTCGACTACATGGCCCGGGTCGAGCTCGAGGTGGACCGCAACGTCCTCGAGCTGACCACGATGCTCCCCGACCCACCCGAGGTCGACCGGAAGTTCTACGCGCTGTGGCAGCCGCAGGAGATCCAGCACGGACTGATCCTCGACCGGCTCCAGATCGAGCTGGGCCGCGAGCCGGCCGAGGCCGACCTCGAGTCGATCGGGGTGAAGTTGCGGGTCCTGGGTGCCCTCGCCCACCTCGGGCCGTTCCAGGACGTCTGCCGGATGCTCTACTACCTGACCGGGATGGCCACCGAGCGGTCCGCCGTCCTGGCCTACAACATGCTCCACCGCGGGACCCTCGACATGGGCGAGGACGCGGTCGCCAACACCGTGATCGGCCAGATCAAGCGCCAGGAGCCAGGGCACTTCGCGTTCTACCAGCTCTCCGCGCGCGGGTTGTGGTCCGAGCTCGCGTCGTGGCAGCGCTGGATGGTCAGACTGATGCGTCGGATCTCCTTCTCCCCGGTGGGCGCCAACAACGCCCGGCAGAAGGCGGACTTCGGCGAGGTGCTGACCACCCTCGGCCTCGCCGAGGACACCGATGGCTTCGCCGGCCAGATCTCCAGGGTCGAGGTCGAGCTGCTGTGGGCCCGTCACCGCGGCCTGAAGGTCCCCGAGTACGTGTCCCGCGCCTTTCGCGAAGCGGCCGAGCTGGCCCGCGACCGCGCGCATCTGCCGCACCTGCCGCACCGCTAGGGTCTGACTGGCTCGGGCCGCCACCAGCCGATCCGTCACCGGGAGTCCGCATGATCCGCTCCGCAACCGCCACCCTGCTCGTCGTTCCGGCCCTCGTCCTCGCTTCGAGTGCGTACGCCGCCCCGTCCTCCACCGTGCAGGCGACCGTCGCGTCGTCCGGACCCAACGGCCAGAAGATCAACCTGGCCCAGGACGGGGCGCCGGCCGGCCACATCAACCTCAAGCAGTGCACGAACACCTCGGCGACGGCGATCGTCTGCACCGGCACCGGCACAGTCCTGGGGCTCGGGCCGGCCAAGGTCCGCATCCGTTGGCACTGCCCGGTCGGCAAGAGCTGTGCGGGCCACGCCGAGGGCACCCTCAAGAACCATGGCTCGACGCTGGCCCTGCTGCACGTGAAGGCGACGGTCGCCAAGGTGCAGTCGGAAGGCTCGACGTTCAGGATCGGGGTCGAGCTCGTCGGCGAGTGATGCACCGGCGTGACCCGGCCTCGGCTGGCGCGTTCTCCCTCTGACTGCGGCCCGGACGAGGTGGACCAGTGACGACGCTCGAGATCGACTGGTTCTTCACCCACGTCGACGCCTCGGGCTGGCTGCACATCCTCACCATCCCGATCTTCACCGGCGTGGTCGGCTGGCTGATCAACTGGTCGGGGCTCTGGATGCTGTTCGACCCGGAGCGGTTCCACGGCATCCGGGTGCCCGGGCTCAAGCAGCTCGCCCGTGCGATGCCGCGCAAGGCGCAGGAGATCCCGGGGCTCCTCGAGGGCGGCATCGGCTGGCAGGGCATCGTGCCGGCCCGCGCCGCCAAGATGGGCAGCATCGCCGTCGACAAGGTGATCGCGAAGGTCGGTACGCCGAGGGACTTCTACGAGCAGCTCGAGCCCGAGAAGATCGCCGAGCACATCGTCGACGTCTTCCGTCCGGACCTGCCCCGGATGATCGACGAGATCATGCGCCGCGAGCACCCGCGGCTGTGGCACGACCTCCCGGCCTGGGGCAGGCAGGCGGTCATCGCACGGGTCGACGCCCAGCTGCCCAAGGTGGTCGGCAACATCACCCAGGAGATCGGCCAGCACATCGACCAGCTCCTCGACCCGAAGATCATGGTGATCGAGCACTTCCGGCAGCACCCCGGGCTGGTCGTCTCGATCTTCCGAGAGGTGGGCCGGCGCGAGCTGCGGCTGATGGTGACCTTCGGCTTCGTCTTCGGATTCCTGCTCGGCCTCCCGGTGGCGATCGTCGACCACTGGTTCGGCATCTGGTGGCTGCTGCCGCTGATGGGCATCGTGGTCGGCTGGACCACCAACAAGCTCGGGATGTGGCTGATCTTCGAGCCGCTGGAGCCGAAGCGGATCCTCGGCATCAAGGTGCACGGCCTGTTCCTGCGCCGCCAGGACGAGGCGGCCGAGGTCTACGCGCGGAACATCGCTGACGAGGTCATCACGCTCGAGCGGATCGGCGACTTCCTCATGAACGGCCCGCGCGGCGACCGCACCCGGCAGATGCTGGCCCGCGCGCTACGGCCCGCGATCGACGACGCCGCCGGCCCGCTGCTTCCCATGGTCCGGGTCGCCGTCGGCCGCAACCAGTTCGACCGGATCCGCGACGGCATCGCCGTGGAGGCGGTCGGTCGCACCGACCTCGCGTTCCGCGACCCGGAGTTCGGCCGCCAGCAGGGCAACCGGATCAGGGCGCTCGTCGCCGAGCGCACCAAGGAGCTGCCCGCCGAGGACTTCGTCGAGATGATGCGGTCGGCGTTCCGGGAGGATGAGTGGATGCTCTACGCACACGGCGCGGTCATGGGCTTCGGTGGTGGCGTGCTGCATCTGCTCCTGTTCGGGACGGGTGGCTCGTGACGGACGGCCAGCTGAGCCGCTGGGTCGGGACCACCGACGCGCTGCCCGGCGTCGTACGCATCGTCGCCTCGACGACGGCCCGGTCGCTGGCCTGGACCGCCGGCTCCTACGTCCGCTCGGGCCGGCTGCTGGCCCGCGCGCTGACCGACCGCAAGGCCGCCGAGGAGCTGGTCCACGAGATCGCCGACGACGTCGCCTTCGCCACCCGCACGGTCTCCGAGGTCGCGCGCGCCATCGCCGAGGGAGTCCCGCTGTCCCGGGCGCTGCTCGACGGCGGGGCCGCGCTGGCCACGGTCATCCCTGACTCCGCCGAGGTGGTGCTCCCCGAGCACGAGCCGACCCTGCGCGAGCGTGGCGAGCACCTGCTCGAACGCTCCCGCGACGTCTGGAGCGACGAGGAGCCGCACCCGGCGTACGTCCGGATCCTCGACGACGTCGCCCCCGACGAGGCCCGGATCCTGGTGCACATGCTCCGCGCCGGGCCACAGCCCGCTGTCGACGTCCGCACCGGCGGACCGGTCGGCCTGGTCAGCTCCACCCTGGTGGCCTCGGGGCTGACCATGATCGGCGCCCGCGCCGGGGTGCGGTACGGCGAGGAGGTGCCGGCGTACCTCAACAACCTGTTCCGGCTCGGCCTCGTGTGGTTCTCCAGCGAGCAGGTCGAGGACCCGATGGACTACCAGGTGCTCGAGGCTCAGCCCGACGTGCTGGAGGCGATGCACTCGGTGCGCTACGCGAAGCTGGTGCGCCGCTCGATCCACCTCACGCCGTTCGGCATCAACTTCTGCCAGACCTGCCTGGTCGACCCGGAGCGGCTCCCCGACCTGCCGGACCACGGTGCTCCGCTCGACTGAGGCCCGCCCACACACTTGTAACTCGGCGCACCCCTTGCCAACGCGCTTTACATTCCCTACAGTTTTGTAAATTCCTTTACAAACAACGGGGTTCTGTACAGGCAGAAGGGGATGACGCCGGCATGGACACGATCGCGAACACCACCGTCCCAGAGGGCTCGACCGAGCAGTGGCGGGACCCGAAGCGCTACCTGTGGCTGATCGGTCTCGTCGTGCCGAGCCTGTTCTTCCTCGGCTACGGCGGGTGGCTGCTGACCGGTGTCGCGGGGCTGTTCTGGATCGGCCCGGTGGTGATCCTGGTGATCGTCCCGGCGATCGACCTGTTCGCCGGCCTCGACCGATCCAACCCGCCCGACGACGTCATCGAGGCGCTCGAGCAGGACCGCTACTACCGCTGGATCACCTACCTCTTCCTGCCGATCCAGTACGTCGGGTTCGTGGCCGCGATGTACCTCATCGCCCGCGGTGACCCGCTCGGCGTCGGCGGCGAGCTCCCGCTCTACGCCAAGATCGGTCTCGCGGTCTCGATCGGCTGCATCGGCGGCATCGGCATCAACACCGCACACGAGCTCGGCCACAAGAAGGAGAGCAACGAGCGCTGGCTGTCCAAGATCGCGCTGGCGCAGAGCTTCTACGGCCACTTCTACATCGAGCACAACCGCGGCCACCACGTCCGGGTCGCCACGCCCGAGGACCCGGCCAGCAGCCGGGTGGGCGAGAGCTTCTACCAGTTCTGGCCGCGCACGGTGCTCGGCTCCGTCAAGAGCGCATGGAGGATCGAGAAGCGCCGCTACGCCCGCAAGAAGCAGCACCCGTTCCGCATCGGCAACGACGTCCTCAACGCGTGGCTGATGTCCCTGGTGCTGTGGAGCGCGCTCATCGTCTGGCTGGGCGTCGGGATCCTGCCCTACCTCGTCATCCAGGCCGTCGTCGGCTTCTCGCTCCTCGAGGTGGTCAACTACATGGAGCACTACGGGATGCTGCGCCAGAAGGTAGGCGTCGGCGAGCGGCAGCGCTACGAGCGGGTAGACCCGTCGCACTCCTGGAACTCCAACAACATCGCGACCAACGTGCTGCTCTACCACCTGCAGCGGCACAGCGACCACCACGCCAACCCGACCCGGCGCTACCAGTCCCTGCGCGACTACCAGGAGTCTCCGGTGCTGCCCACCGGGTACGCCGGCATGATCGTCCTTTCGATCGTGCCCGGAGTCTGGCGGCGGGTGATGGACCCACGCGTCCTCAACCACTTCGACGGCGACCTGAGCCTGGCGAACCTCTCGCCCCGCAAGCGCGACAGGATCCTCGCGACGTACCCGCCGAGGCCGGTGGTTGAGGAGGTTGCACAGCAACCGTCTCGAAACCCCGGCGAGGCAGCGACGCCCGACGAGGTGCTCGCCGCACAGTGCCCGGGCTGCGGCTACACCTACGAGGTCGAGGCCGGCGACGAGCACGAGGGGTTCGCGGCCGGGACCGCCTGGGCGGACGTGCCGGACAGCTGGTGCTGCCCCGACTGCGGTGTCCGCGAGAAGGTCGACTTCATCCCCCTGGACCGGGAGCCGGCCCGTTGACCGTCAGCGCTCCGCTCCTGACGATGCGCGAACGCGTCATCGACGCGGCGGTCACACTGACCACCGAGGCAGGCTGGGCCCAGGTGACGATGGCCCGGCTCGCGGAGGTGGTGGGCGTCAGCCGGCAGACCGTCTACAACGAGGTCGGGTCCAAGCCGCTGCTCGCGGAAGGGATGATCCTGCGCGAGCTGGACCGGTTCCTGGGGCTGGTGACCCTCGCCTTCGACGCGCACCCCACCGACCTCGTGGCCGCGATCCGCGACGCGTCCTGCGCCGTTCTCGAGGCGTCCCAGGACAACCTGTTGCTGAAGGCGATCGTCTCGGCCACCCACGGTGCCGACACCGAGCTTCTGCCGCTGCTGACCACCCACGCCGGGGCACTGCTGTTGACCGCCAAGTCGGTGGTCGTCGACCGCGTGACGCCGTACGACGTCGAGCTGACCCCCACCCAGCTGGACGCAGCCATCGACATGGTCGTCCGCGTCGTGCTCAGCCACGTCATGCAACCGACGGCCGCACCCGCGCAGACGGCCGACGACATCGCCTGGATCTCCGCGAGGGTCCTGAACCCGCACACGGTCTGAACCACCGCTGGTCGAGCCTGTCGAGACCACCGCTTCCCGCGCTGGAAGCCGGCGGCAGCGGTTCAGTTCCTGCGATCGCTGCGGAGTGTCTCGACAGGCTCGACCCGT